>NZ_JAHPIV010000004.1 GCF_019039105.1 Desertibacillus haloalkaliphilus
TGGGAGCCGGATGAGCTGAGAGGTTCACGTCCGGTTCTGAGAGGGCCTAAGGGTGGGATTCCCTTGGGCTACTCACCTTATCGTACTATGCGAAACAAAGGAAAAGGCAATGTCGTTATACGCTGAGTTACAACCATACCTAAGAAAACGTGGTCTTAACCTAGCAAAGGATAAGACGAAGGTTACGAAATTAACCAACGGATTTGACTTTCTTGGTTTCACATTCCGCAAGTTTTATAAGAAAAACGGGTCACATAAGACGATTATCAAACCAAGCAATGAAACAATGAAAAAAGCTAGGGCTAGAATTAAGGAAGTATTCATTCAACAAACAGGTAACAATGTTGATGCCTTAATTTCTAAATTACTACCTGTCATCAGAGGATACGCAAACCACTGGAAACGAGTCGTAAGCAAAAAAGCATTCAATAATATGGATGCATATATTTTCAAGCTAACGGTGAAATTCCTACAAAAACTGCATCCGAAAAAGTCATGGAAATGGATTAAGAAGAAATACTTTCAACCAGACAAAAACGGACAAAGCAATGATAAGTGGTTAGTAACCAATGGCAGATATCAAATAATCAAAATGGCTTGGACTTCCATTATCAGACATGAGAAGGTTTTAGGATACAACTCACCATATGACGCTAAGCTCAAAGAGTACTTTGAGAATAGAGATATCAAGAGTTTCAACAACAACGTAGATTCTAGACAAAAGATGGCGAAGTTACAAAACTATAAATGCCCACTATGTGGCAACTCTATAGTCGACTTTTCTAAAGGTCTAGAAAGACATCATATGATACCAAAATGTCAAGGTGGACAAGACACATACAAAAACCTGAAACTCGTTCATATTTCATGTCACACAAAGCACCACATAGACTTCCCAGCCAAAGGTCCAATTCCAACTACTAAGCAATTAGCAATAGCTAAGAAGCTTAGGAACAGACAAAGGCAAGGGATGTTCTTAGAAATGGAAGACCCAAATTTCAAAAATTTAATAGAAACAATTAATTAACAAAACCAAGACAATTATAAAACATGCTTGAGCCGAATGTCTTGAAAGGGACACGTACGGTTCTTAGGGGGGAAAGGGATGGTAACATCCCTGCCCTACCCGACACTATAACGGACTTGGGTGGTGGATATGCAATTTAAGCTAGAGGAACTTGATTATCAAAACAGAGCAATTGCCTCGGTTGTTTCGTTATTCGATGGACAAGAAAAACATACCATTAATGATGTTTCTCATTTTGGCATTCAAGCAAATCAATGTAGTCTTTCAGAGGTGGTCATCCATAACAATGTCAAACGCATCATGAAAGATAATCAACTTGATTTTCATCAAGGCCACTTGACAGACGATCGCGATTATTGCATTGAAATGGAGACTGGCACTGGTAAAACCATCACTTACATTCGTACGATTTATGAATTACATAAGCAATATGGTTTTTCAAAATTCATCATAGTTGTACCTTCTATTGCAGTAAGAGAAAGTGTTCTTAACACATTAGAAGGGTTTTCAGAGCAATTAGAAAGACGTTATCGCTTTGCCATCAATTATTTTCATTATCATCGAAAAAAAATGAGTAGACTCAAACATTTTATTACGGGTTTTGAGCCTGAAATTATGATCACAACCTTACAGTCATTTGCTTCAGACGATAAAATTTTAAATCAACGAATGAGAGATGATTCAATTGCGGGCCTGTCATTTTTAGAAGCTCTCGGAAAAACCCGTCCAATCATTATCATGGATGAACCACAAGAAGGTATGGATACACCTAACTCACAGCAACGGCTTGAGACGATGAAGCCACTTTGTAAAATCCGCTATTCAGCTACTCATAAACAGATCAAAAATTTATTGTTCCGCCTTACACCTTATGAGGCATACAGAAAAGGGCTCGTAAAAAAAATTGAAGTTTTATCAGTCATTGAAAGAAACGATGAAGCTAGTATGAAAATCGAATTATCACGCGTGAAAACGAACCCTCTCCGCGTGAAATTGAAGGCCTGGCGCTTTCAAGCTGGAACGTATGCATGGAAAGAAACGAGTTGGTTGAACGTAGGTGATAACCTAGCGACTAAAACGAAAAACACGAGCTATGCACCGTATACGATCGAACGTATATATAGGAGTGATGTCGATCAGAGATATCATTGTGCTTTTACCAATGGAATGGATGTGATTGAGAAGCAAAAGGCCAGTGATATGAAAACGATCTTTCGGCACCAGTTACATTGGTTGATTCGTAAACACCTTGAAAAGAAAGTGATCCTTAACCGGATGGGCATCAAATGTTTATCATTAGTTTTTATTGATAAGGTGTCCAATTACGTTAATGATGGCGTCATTAAATTACTATTTGAAGAAGAATACAAAAGCATCGTACAAGAACTCACTGGAAAGGTGCTGAGACACTCTGAAGTCGAAAATGTTCAGGGCTATTATTTTGCGAAGACAGCGAAACAAGAGTATACAGACAGTACTCATGCGATGAAAAAGAACAAAGAAATCTACAATTTAATCTTAAAAGAAAAGGAACAGTTATTATCGCTTGATAATAAAGTCGAATTTATCTTCACCCATTCGGCGCTTGGGGTTGGGTGGGATAACCCTAACATTTTTACAATTGCGACATTAAATCAATCCTACAGCGAAATCAAAAAGCGACAAGAAATCGGTAGAGGTTTACGAATTTGTGTGAATGAGCATGGCATCCGTCAATACGATCATCCTAACACAAAAGAAGGGAACGAAATCAATCTACTGACAGTGATCGCCAATGAATCGTATGAAACGTTTGTTAGCCATTATCAACGAGAAATCAACGAAAGTTATGGCTCGAAGACTGAGGGAAGCAAGTTCCACCATACTCATAAAGGGAAGAGAAATGTGGCAATAAGTGAAACTTCTCAAAGTAGCAATGACAACACTCATCAATTTTTATCGAGAATTCAAAAACATAGACAGGCCATCACTTCGATTGATGAACAGACCGTTATAACAAGAGCAAAAGAAGAGCTTCATACGATATGCCTGCCGGATCATCATACGGAAGTTTCGATAACTCGACTGAATGACCTTGCAAGCGAGCCAAACCAGGAACGTTTGTTCGCACCAGATTATGGGTTAACGATAGATCAGATGCCTATTGATCTTGTACAGGATATCAGTGATCAAACTGAGCTTTCTGTGTGGGCGGTCGTGGACATTCTTAAAACGCTAGATGGTGTATCGATCTTTAAAAATCCCCGTTTATTTGTTCAAGAGGCAATAAAGAGGCTGAGGACAATCCTACTTGATCATACTGTACGTGTAGTTGATATCGGTGCCTCAGTGGTACACATGGGAAACAAGGGAGAGCATAGGAATCTTACCGATCATATAAAGGTTATTTCCACATATCACGTACCGAAAGAAAATACTATTTTAACACCGATTGGCTATTACCAGCCCAACCTAGCATTGATTGTGAAGAGGGAGCAGCAACCAGGCTACTTACTTCTTGAATTAAAACGAAACAACGTAAACGCTACGAGGTTAACAGCAGAAGAACAGCAGAGACTTCAACATGCGATGAACGAGTTTGAACAATTAACGCTTACATAACATTGGTAGAAAAGAGGTGATTTGCGTGAAGCTCGACGCAAGCGTTCCGAAAAGTCCGGACCATAAACAAGAACGCTTAGATCGTTTAAGAAATTTGTTTCCTGACCTTTTTACGAAGGATGGGAAACTGAACCCAAAAGAGTTACAAAACTTAATTGGAGAGCAGCAACAAGATGTGTATGAATTTCGTTGGAATGGGAAAGTAAACGCAAAACGGGAGGCATTTACTCCGAGTGAAGCGACATTAGTCAAACACAGATCGTTCGGTGCAAAAGACAGACCTCATATCCTGATTGAAGGTGAAAATTTAGAAGTATTAAAGTTACTTTCATCAGCGTATCGCGAGTCAATTAAAATGATTTATATTGATCCCCCATATAATACGGGGAAAGATTTTATCTATCGTGATCAATTTAAACGAGATAAACAAGCGTATTGGGAAGAGCTTGGTGTGACCGACAATGGTGTGAAGGTTGATTCTAATACTGAGACGTCCGGTCGTTATCATAGCAATTGGTTGTCGATGATGTACAGCCGCCTCCTCATTGCCAGACTGTTGTTAAAAGCAGATGGTGCGATATTTGTTTCCTGTGATGATCATGAACTCTATAACCTCAAAAAAATCCTAGATGATGTATTTGGAGAAGAGAATTTCATTGCTAATATCATCTGGGAAAATAAAGAGGGAGGGGGAGGGTCTGATAGTAAACATTTTCGCATCAAGCATGAATACATTCTTTGTTATGCAAAAGAGACTGAAGAACTCACCATTCATGGGGTTGATATTTCGAACCGAGAGCGCTATACACTTTCGGATGAGTATGTCGCCGAACGTGGCCAATATTACTTACAAAAGTTAAATCAAGCTAGCATTCAATATTCACAGGCATTAGATTTTCCGATTCAAGCACCAGATGGGACATTGATTCACCCGTCATACAAAGACAAGCGTGCATGTTGGCGCTGGTCACGGGAAAAAGTAGATTGGGGCCTCAAACATGGGTTTATTGAAATCAAGAAAGATCGTCACGGCCAATGGGCTGTCTATACGAAACAATATTTAAAATGTGATAATGAAGGACATCCGATTGAACGTACGAATCGGCCTCTTGGAGTCATCGATAAATTCTCCGGCACGGCTGCAAGTAAACACTTAGAACATGTATTAGGGCAAAGATTATTTGACTATTCGAAACCGAAAGAGTTGATTCATTATTTGCTAGAGCTTGTATTGTCAAAGGAGGAAGATGAGGAATATATTTTAGACTTTTTTGCCGGATCAGGAACGACTGGTGAAGCCGTTGTCGATTATAACCTAGAACACGGGGCGAATAAACGTGTATTGTTAGTTCAATTACCTGAATTGATCAAGAAAAGTACAGCCGCCTACAGAGCAGGATTCGAGAAGATAAGTGAAATTACACAAGAGCGGATGAAACGTGTTATCACTCGTTATCAAAGTGGTTTCGATGTATATCGCTTAGAGAAATCAAGCTTTTCTCAGGTTGAATTTATGCCTGATCCAAATAAAACAGCTCAAGAAAATAAAGAGTTACTAGAAACGTATGTAGCAAAAAAACAGAATGATCTCCTCTCAACAGCTGATCAGAAAAAAATGATGACTGAAGTTTTACTAAAATCAGGCTTTATGCTCCACTGTCATGCACAGCCCGATGAGTCATTTACTGATAATGATGTCTATGCCGTTGCTGATCATAAGCGAGAAGCTTACGTATGTCTAGATCAATGTTTGCATGCCAAGACGATCGGTCAAATTCTTCAAAGAACCAAACAAACACCATTTATTTGCCTAAGGAAAGCACTATCAACCTCGCAAAGGTGGACATTAAAGCAACATTTAGAAGAGTATTTAATTCTAATGTAAAAATACAAACTTTTGTCACATCTTTCTTAACCACTCCATAATTCACAATGATACTATAAATATAGTGTTAATGATGAATAAGGGGAGTGAGAAGGAATGACTGCGGTTTCATTAATGGCAATTATCGGAATTGGATCACTAGCTGTATTTATGGCAGTTGCAATGTCATGGGGACTTTATAAGTTCTGTCAAATCGCTGAATAAGAGAGCCAGTAAAAACTGCCAATACCAATACGGTGATTGGCAGTTTTTTTATGGAAGGGTGGTATAGTCAAGCCATTTATACAGAATAAGCCAAAATATAGACCTAATCGCATTACTTTTACTGCGATCATGAAGCACGATCGGATACGATGATAGACAAGCCAACATCATGTGTTTATTCAGGGTTGATGTTCCGCTGATTTGGCGAAGCGTTCTTCTGCTTCAACTAAACCACACACGCCACATTGGACTCGGAATTGTGGACCTCGATAAGGGATATGGAAGGGATCAAGATTGTCATTCGTATAGCGCTCAACAATTTCCCCTGATTGTGGGTCAATTTTAACTGAAGTAGCGACTTGTTCGATGATATTAAAGCGTGAACGATTCGTTCTGCATTTCGGACATAAATAGCGAGTCACGTCACAAACCACCTCTCTCAACATGGTATTTATATGATCTCCAAAAAATTGATGTTTATGATATCGTTGTCACAAATTGTTATCATTTGACGATTCGCTATATCAACTATAAAATACAAACTAGTGTTTTAATCCATACGATGATTAATTTTCCACCTAAGCGGGAAAACTGAAGTATGAATGACAGTTCATCGTGTAAAAGAATACCATAGCATACATACTATTGATAACAAAAAAAGAGAGGCATGCGACGTGAATACAACTAACAAACCGAAAACAACCATTGTTATCTTTGGAGCGACAGGGGATTTAGCAAAGAGAAAACTATTCCCATCCATCTATAACTTATACAAGAAAGGTAAAATATCAGAAGAGTTTGCTGTCGTTGGTGTCGCAAGACGTTCATGGACAGATGAAACGTTACGAGAAACGGTCAGGGAATCCATCCAAGACCAAGCCAACGCAGATACTGAAACGATCGAAGCGTTTTGTAACCACTTTTATTACTTACCGTTTGATGTAACCAGTAGCCAATCGTACAAAGAGTTAAATGATATGCTCACTCGGTTAGATGACCAGTACAACATTCCAGGCAATCGAATTTTCTATATGGCAATGGCACCTGAATTTTTCGGAACGATTGCAACAAACCTTAAATCGCAAGGAGTTACAGACACACCGGGTTGGACACGCCTTGTGATTGAAAAGCCATTTGGTCATGATCTTACTTCAGCAAAAGAGTTAAATGATAATATCCGCGAAGCTTTTGCAGAAGAAGAGATTTATCGTATTGACCACTATTTAGGAAAAGAAATGGTACAAAACATTGAAGTGATTCGTTTTGCAAATGCAATGTTTGAACCATTATGGAATAACCGCTACATATCCAATATCCAAATCACATCGAGTGAGACATTAGGTGTTGAAGACCGTGGTGGTTATTATGAAGCATCAGGTGCTCTTCGTGACATGGTTCAGAACCATATGATGCAAATGGTTTCGTTGTTGGCTATGGAACCACCGATTAACTTAACAACAGATGAGATCCGTAGTGAGAAAATAAAAGCGCTACGTGCACTGCGACCCGTTCAACCTGAAGAAGTGAAAGATTATTTCGTGCGAGGTCAATACGGACCCGGTGAAATTAATGGCGATGAAGTTCCGGGTTACCGTAGTGAAGCAAACGTTGATCCTGAGTCCATAACAGAAACCTATGTTGCCGGAAAACTAATGATTGATAATTTCCGTTGGGCTGGAGTTCCGTTTTATATTCGTACAGGGAAACGCATGGTCTTAAAATCAACAAAAATTGTTGTCCAATTTAAAGAATTGCCGATGAATTTGTACGTGACTGATAAGGAACAAATTCACCCGAACTTATTAATTATTCATATTCAACCAGATGAAGGGATCACTCTTATCCTTAACGGCAAAAAATTCGGTCCGACTGGTGAGACGACACCCGTTCAGCTGGATTATTCTAATAATACGATTGATAATGCCAATACGCCAGAAGCTTATGAACGTCTAATCTATGACTGCATGATCGGTGATGCAACGAACTTCACACATTGGGATGAGGTTTACTTATCTTGGAAATTTATTGATGCCATTTCAGCAGCATGGAAGGATCAAGAAGGATTGCACACGTATCAAGCTGGTGAAATGGGACCGAAGGAGGCCAAGCAATTACTTGAAAAAGACGGATTCCATTGGTGGCCTGTCAATAATGAGGGGAAATATTCGATTTAAACAAGGGGGATGATAATCATGAAAATTTACGACATCAGTGCTCCAATTTTTGAGGGCATGCCAGTCTATAAAAACAAAGAAGAGAAGCAACCGAAAATAAAGACAGAAACGAACGGTCACGTTACAGAGTCACGTTTAGAATTAGATGTTCATACAGGAACACACATTGATTCACCGTTACATATGATTAATGATGGTCCTACGTTTGAAACGATTGATCTTGATAAATTGGTTGGACAAACAAAGGTATTTGATCTCACATCTGTTAACGAAAAAATTTCTAAAGCAGATGTAGAGGGATTAAATATTGAGTCAGGCGATTTTATCCTGTTTAAAACAAAAAATTCATTTGATGAAAACTTTAATTTTGAATTTATCTTTTTAGCAGAAGACGCCGCTGCGTTTTTAGCTGAAAGAGGAATTCGTGGGGTTGGAATTGATGCCCTTGGTGTGGAGCGAGCTCAACCTGGGCACCCGACGCATAAAGCGTTATTTGGCGCTGATATCATCGTCATCGAGGGCTTACGCTTAAAAGAAGTGGAGGAAGGCGAGTATGTCATGGTCGCTGCACCATTAAAATTAGTTGGAACAGACGCTTCACCTGCACGTGTGATCTTGATGGAAGGTGTAACAGTAGAATAATGAAAAAGCTGATTTCGGGTATTCTCGAAGTCAGCTTTTTTAATAATAAAAAAGGAGTACTTACTCGTACCGCCTTTGAAGGGGATTCGTACTGAAGAAGAGAAGTGAATTTGAGGATTGAAAAAGGACTAACCGTAATAGGGATTAAATCCCTTATCGGACAGTCCTGTTAGGATGTTTATTCTGTTTCTAACCAGTTTGTGTGGAACGTTCCTTCTTTATCAATTCGTTGATACGTATGCGCTCCAAAATAATCACGTTGTGCTTGCAATAAGTTCGCCGGAAGCGTCTCTTGGCGATAACTATCGAAATAAGAAAGCGCACTTGTAAGTCCCGGAATTGGGATCCCACGTTGAACAGCAATCGAGATCACGTCACGTAGAGCCCCTTGGTACCTATCAGTGATGTCTTTAAAATAAGGGTCTAATAATAAGTTTGGTAAGTTAGGGTCACGATCATAAGCGTCTTTAATATTTTGAAGGAAACCAGCACGGATAATACAGCCACCTCTAAAAATCATCGCGATGTCACCGTATTGAAGATTCCAATTGTATTCCTCTGCTGCTGCTTTGAGTTGTGCGAACCCTTGGGCATACGAACAAATTTTGCTCAAATAAAGAGCTTGACGTACAGCTTCAATGACTTCTTCTTTGTTTTCTGTCAATGGTTGCTGGCTAGGGCCACTTAAGATTTTACTTGCTTTTACACGTTCCTCTTTAATAGCAGAAATGAAGCGTGCAAATACACTTTCAGTGATAATTGGAAGTGATACGCCAAGGTCTAATGCGTCCTTACTTGTCCATTTACCAGTTCCTTTTTGACCAGCCGAATCAAGAATCACGTCAACGAGTGGTTGACCTGTTTCAGGATCCTTTTTCGTGAAGATATCAGCTGTAATTTCGACAAGGTAACTATCTAATTCACCTTTGTTCCATTCTGAAAACACTTCATGCATTTCATCTGCCGTAAGTCCAACAGCATGCTTTAGTAAAGAATAGGCTTCACAAATAAGCTGCATGTCACCGTATTCAATTCCATTATGCACCATTTTGACGTAGTGGCCTGCACCATCTGGACCAATATACGTACAACAAGGCTCTCCATTTACTTTTGCGGAGATATCTTCTAACATCGGTTGGATCAATTCATATGCTTCTTTTTGTCCACCTGGCATAATTGAAGGTCCTTTAAGTGCACCTTCTTCGCCACCAGATACACCAGCACCGATAAAGTGAATACCTTTTTCTGCTAAAAACTTATTACGTCGAATTGTATCAGGGTAATTTGTGTTTCCACCATCAATAAGAATGTCTTTTTCTGTTAAGTAAGGAAGGACTGACTCAATGGCTCTGTCAGTAATTTCACCAGCTTGGACCATAAGTAAGATTTTTCTCGGTTTTTCAAGTGAGTTAACAAACTCTTCTATGCTATATGTACCAATGAGATTTTTATCTTGGTTTTCATCCACAGTTTGTTTGACTTTCTCTGCTGAGATGTCATGTAGTGCAACAGAGTAGCCTTTGCTTTCAAAGTTTAACGCTAAGCTTTTCCCCATAACGCCTACACCGAGAACTCCAATTTGTTGTTTTCCCATTATTTGCTACGTCCCTTCTTGTCGAAATATAATTGTAGTATGTCGATTTGAACATACCACAAAAACCTGATTTTATTCAAGTTTTATCCTATTTTCTTAAGTTTCTAACAAATCACTTCATCATGTTGATTGAATGAGTAGGTGAAAAAAAGGAATAAAGCGTTTAATATGGAACTCCATACAGGGATCAATTATTTCACATGATATCGCTATGAACGGGGGAGAATAAGAATGAACATATTGAAACGGGGGAAATTTATGGCTACTTTTTTACAACCATTACTGAAAAAAGCAAAAGAAGTGATTGGCGATACAGCTCATGCGGTTAAAGGTACATTCGATGGGATCCTCGATCGAAATGCATTAACGATCGCCGAAATCACTGAATTAATCCGTCATCACCCAGATACGCGTAAAAAGAAACGAAATCTTTTAAACATCACTTACCAGTTTTACCGGTTGCGTGCAGGTGATTACTTATTCTATATGGAAACGAGAGGAGAAGAGAATGAAAAGGTTCTCTTTCTATCCATCCAAACACCAAAGCAAATTGTATTTACGTATCGTTCCTATGACGATCAATACAGTATAAATGATACGATTGATGAGGATCACCTTTTAGAACATGCGATCAAAGACGAGGCAAATTAACAAGAGCTAGTAGTCGTGTCATAGGAAAAGATAAATCCTAAGTCGAACTGATAAGCGCGGCTATGGATTTATCTTTTTTTCGTTGATTAGTTATATTCTGATAAACGAATCCAACCATTCATTGCAACAGGAGAGTGGACAGGTGTTCTTACTATATGCTTGGCATAGGCGACTGGATGTAAAAATGCTTTATAATATTGTTGCTCGTCGTAAGCACTTAGTAACGAAACTTTCGCTGATTTTGCATTTGGCTCAATAAACCAGAGATTATCGTCCGGATCTATACCAAAATCGATCCCAATTTCTCCAAACGGACCATAGAGGTCCTCAATAGCTACATACATATTATATAAAAACTTGTCAATGTTTTCTTTTAAAACCTCTATTCTTTCGATGTCATAGTGTAACACATCTGCAAAGAGGTCTTCCAGTTTATACGCAGATGCGTGCGTGGTGATTGGTGAATGCACCTGACCCACTCGTCCAGTGATACCAACAATCGTTAGTTTTCCATTGCCATCGCGTTGTAATTCAGCACGAAAATCAATTTTACGTTGATCGACTTCCAATAAGTTAATGGCTCTTTGGATAATATAGGGACGGTCTTGATAAAAACGATGAATCACCACTTCTAATTCTCCAAAGCTGATCGCGGTGCCTTCTTCAAGTTCATCACGAAACGAACTATACCTATATTTTTGATCATCAATTTTTTCAATACGCATAACAGAACGTCCTCGTCCGCTTCTAATTCCTTTGAGATATACCGTGTTGTACATTTTTAACCATTCCTGGAGATCATCATTTGTGGGTGAAGACTTTGTCTCTGGAATATACATAGAGACTTGCTCGTTTTCTTGTAGTTTACCGTAAATTTCGGATTTATCAAAAAATGATCTTGAATTAATTTTTTTGATTTTATGTGTGTTAAATACACTTCGAACTTTTTGTGAGTAACTTCTTTTATCTCGCGATGCAAGACGGTCATACAAAACATCAGGGAATGGGAAGGTCTTCATCTTCCACTCATTTGATTCAACATCATAATAAATACCTTTAACTGTTTTAGACTTATAGTTTACACTTCGACCAGAAAAGAAATATAACGTTGCATGTTGCGTGACACTAGCTCTTGCTAATAATTCCATTCGTTTATAGCTTCGAAAGTCAAACTGTTGCTTTTTTAGCATTTTAATTCTTTGATGTCTAATTAGCACACCAATTCGAATGGGTTCGAAAGTTATGGCTCTCATCAGATCACCCCTTTATCTGTTTTACCTTATGTATCTCCCCAATGAAATGCACGGCAAATACCTAGAGAAATGAAAAAAAGTGCACAAATTTTCTCAAGTGAGCCCAAAACGAAATCGAGAACATAGCATATATTATAGTAGTGTTTTAGTGCTACAAAAGGGCAGGAGGGGAATCTACATGAATGCTAGAACGGTTGGCAAGCTACAAAGCTATCGGTTTTTATCTCAAGACAATTGGCTCGCTTCATTTTTTCCTGAAACCCTTTTGTATACTGAGAGTACCTTTCGTCACCTGTTACATAAGTACAGGAGTGTAATTGTTAAACCGAATTTAGGTGTTCACGGCAATGGCGTTCTAAAAATTTCAAAAATAATGGATCGCTATCGGTTCCAGTGTGATGACGTTGTTAAAACTTTTTCTAACATAAGTTTACTTATTGACTATTTGCAAAAGGTAACGGCGAATGAGTGCTATATTGTCCAGAAATATATTGAGTTAGCAACTATTAATGAAAGACCTTTTGATTTACGTGTGATGGTGCAAAGGAAAATTGATCACGACTGGGAAATCACTGGTCAATATGCAAAAGTAGCAAAACGAGGGCTTATTATTACTAATTTAAAAAGTAAAGCAGATGTACTTCCAGTAGAGGAAGTGTTGCTAACATTAAATGTAGGTGAAGGACAAAGACGTATGCAAGCACTGGTTCATTCAATAGCACTAAGGACAGCTCAGCGACTTGGTGAACGATTTACAGAACATCATATTTGGGGAATTGATATTGCAGTTGATCGGTATGGATGTGTTTGGATGATTGAAGCGAATGCGCGACCAGGTTTTCGCGGCTTTCAAAAATTGAAAGACCGTTCAATGTATCGAACGATTATGGAAGTAAAGAGATATAACAAGGAACTAGAGAGCTAGTGATCACGTCGCGGTGTAGTAAATTTCATTTACCGTATTTTACCATTAAATATAATTTTAGTAATTAAAGAATAATTTTACAGTTTAAATGAAAACTAACAATGTAAAATACAGGATAAGGAGACAGACATATGACTAACAAATTTTTACTATGGGGATTAGCAATCGCACTTTTTTTCATGTTTCAAGGATCAGTCATTCCCTATGGACATGCAAATGAAGTAGACAATGGGGATCACAAACAGCAATGGTGGTGGAATGACGATGACGAACGTCAGCAACCAGATGAAGATTTTCCAGAACTAGAGGGAGGATCTGAAGAAGAAACACGACAACCGGTATCAAATATTATCTTACAACAAAGATATCCGGAAACTGTTGTTTTACAAGGGCCAGCAACGGACAACAGAATTGCGATTACCTTTGATGATGGCCCGGACCCTCGCTTTACACCACAAGTGCTCGATGTATTGAGTGAATACGGTGTTCCAGCTACATTTTTTGTGATGGGAGCCAGAGCAGAATCATATCCACAGATAGTCACAAGAATGATCAATGAAGGACATATTGTTGGAAATCATTCGTTTTGGCATCCAAATTTTGTCGTGGAAGAGGATGTAGAGACGTTGCGTAGAGAGGTCACACGAACAGAAGAGACACTTGAGAATATTATTAACTATCGGACGCGCCTATTTCGAGCACCATATGGATTTTTATACAATGAATTAGTGGAGGAGCTAGCAGCGATGGATTACTCTGTTATTGGCTGGTCAGTCGATTCATTGGATTGGCGAGAATTTCCTCCAGAGGATATTGCTCACAATGTCATAAGTAATATTCATCCCGGGGCAATTGTTCTCATGCATGACGGTGGTGAGTGGGATGATGACCGAACCAACACAATCGAATCCCTTCATCAAATCATCCCCACATTACAAGAGCAAGGATTTGAATTTGTAACTGTCCCTGAGTTGATTTCCATTCCGTACGCAAGGTAGTCAATCAAAAAGAAGGGGTGTCCTATTAGGCTAAATTTCACCTATAGGACACCCCTTCTCTAACGTGCCAGGTATCATTTAAATTACAACTCATTTGTCATTTTTGCATCTAAAATCATTTCTAATAATTTTAACCGTTTACGATCACTAACGTTTTTAAACGCTCGGTTCCATAATTTATCGGAGTCAACACGATGTACGAAAACTAAGTTTTCACTCGGAATAATATCGATTGATTGTCCGTACCTGCCGATCGCTGAATAGAGACCAAGCTCTCTAAAATATCCTGAATCGGCGACCCACCACATATAACCATAGCCATACGGGGCATTTGCTGTTGGTGTATGTACTGATGTACTTTCTTCAATCCATTGGACTGGAATCATTTGCTCTCCTTCCCAAACACCGTTTTGAAGGTAGAGCTGACCAAACCTTGCCATATCCCTTGCTGACATCCGGAATAAATAAGAAGGGTGAAGCGAGCGATTTAACTCAAATTTATAAAACCAATCATCTTCTGTATAATCTTCCATGCCAATGGGGTCAGCAATCCGATCTTTAAATTCTTCAAATATGTCACGTTGTGTTCGTTCTGTAAAAATCGTACCTAATACATTAAAATCCCAGTTATTATAATAAAAGTGTGAGCCAGGTGGATAAACCTCACGATCTGGTCGCTTCCATCTCATTAACCATGATTCTTGACCTGCTGTAAGAAACACACCAGAGCGTGAAGTTAATAAATCGACGACTCTTGCTTGTTTTTCTTGTTCTGTCAACTCCATATGGTCAGATACATTCAGCTGTTTTAATGATGATTGGAGGTTGATGGTACCTTCAGCAACGTGGATGCCGTATAACGCGCTCAATAAGCTCTTTCTCACCGAATGGATATTACTCTTTTTCGTAACATCCCCCCAGCTAACAAGAACCTTACCATTATAAATGACCATTGCAGCAGTTGAACCTATTGAATCATAATATTTTTTCGCTGCGTCAAGTTGCGCAGATGAAAAACCAGCCTCCTCGGGACTGCCATGGTAGAGCCAAGTCGACTCTACCTTACTTGTTATACGTTCTCTTGATTCAGAGAGAGAAGAGACAAATATGATAATTAAGACGATTCCTATGATCACGATAAACAACCTCTGTTTCTGTGCTACCATCCATTTCATCCTTACGTTGTCTGTTCTCAATTATTTGTAATTAACAAAAAGTGAACGCGCACGCGTACGTACCGTTGATGGTTCATCTACTTTCACTCTCTGTTTTACATTTACTTTCCCTACGATATATTTTCCGATTTTTAATTTATTTAAATAATGGACGCTAACCATTGAAGCCATTGTACTGCCGGCAAATAAAATAATGAATGTCAACAACCCTAAATCAATGGCTGTTGTATCGATAACTAAAATTAATGCAGACATAAATAGTGTATGCAATAAATAAATGCCAAAGGAATAATCACTTACAACAATAAAAAAACGTGGTATCGATTTCAACTTCAGAGCAATATACAACACGAACACAATAATGCTGAATGTGTGTAAAATAATGTCGATTCGTTTTGAGCTATGAGTTGTAAGTAATCCACTATGATATAAATATAATGTTAGTGCGCCACTTAACAATGGTGCAACGATTACCCATGTTTTATAGCGCAATAGCATAGCCTTAAACCATTGATAATTCGTACCGATATAATAAGCTAGTGTGAAATAAAAGATCCAGCCTGGAAAAGGCACCCAATAATATCGTTCCCAAATGTAATCTGCAAATGGCAGAGAAGGTGCTGATGTGAAATTAAAGAATGCCAAATACGCAATATTTATGATCAGGGATAACCCAAGAATTTGCTTTAGAGACCCATGGTCAAGCCACTTCTTAAAAATGAGAAACAAAAAATAAAACTGAAAAATTATGAGAACAAAATAGGCATGAAAGTCACCAATAAACGCATTCAAGAAAACTTTAAGCAAAAATTGCTCTGTAGATAGCAGTGTGTATGGCAAGGCATATAAAACGGCCATACAAAGATAAGGTACCAAAATAAACTTAAACCGTTTGAGCAAAAAACTAGTTGCTGACAAATTTTCTCTATCCCGATAACTATAGCCGAGGATGAATGCTGTAATAAAAATAAATGTTGGTGTACCGTAGTACAAAAATACATTCATCGAATCTAGGATCACTTGAGCAATTTCTGGTAAATGGGCCATTACTTGGATGTGTTCCATTCCCCAAGCAATTGAATGTAGAAATACAATACTCAAACAAGCAAAGCTTCTCAGAAAGGATATTTCATATAAATGTTTTTTCCCCATATTCACTCAACACTTTCTTTTTTATTGTATGAATAACAGTAGTGACCACTTTCATATGAAAATATCGCCGAAATATGATTACGTGTTAAACTACCCCTACTGTGAAAATATGATTGTAGATACCAATTTAACATATAATTTTTTCGTTTTGAAGAAGGCCAAGACCTATGTAATCATTGTTCATTTTGCATCCTTTGGTTTTTTCTCACCAACTTACAAAGTGCTCACAAACGGCGTCTGTAAGGGTAAAACAGTAATAACAAAAAGTGAAATACCTATATAAAAATCGCTTGTCTATGATGTCCGACGCTAAACATTTTACATAGTTTTTGACGATTTTACACATTTCACATAGACCATTAAAGTGATAGGTTAGACTTCTTTTACTAAATCTCGAATCGTATTACCTTTTAGAAAAGGCGCCAATGACATTGTTCCATCACAACCCGGCTCAGCACGTTTCATGCAGCTTAAGCCTGGCTTTCCATTTATCATCATCATACATGTTGCACATAATCCGATTCGACATGAAAATCTGTACGCCACACTGGCATCATGATTTCGATAAATCTCCTCAAGAACGTCTAATACCGTCATATCATCACGATGTTCAATATTAAAATGGTGAACCCCTCTTGCTTGACGTTCCATTTTCACTGCTAGTTTATTCAATTTATTTCTCTCCTTTGGGGGATGTATGAATGACTACCTGTTCATTTTCTTTCGTAACGAAAGTGTGATATATGTTTGAAGCAGGGGAGGGGTGATCGCTGTTAAAATGAGCCCCTCTACTTTCCTTACGATGGAGGGCTGCTCCGACGATCGCTTTCGCTGTTCGTAGCATATGAGCTCCTTCAACATAATCTATCAATTCTCTTGAATAGTTAACTTCCGTGCTCATTTCCACCTGATCAAGTAGGTCATCGACTGCTTCAAGTTGCTTTGCCGCTTGCTTCAGACCTTCATCCGTACGTAAAACGGCTACATGCGTTCCCAATATCTCCTGTATTCGCTGCTTGATTTGATAAGACTTTACTGAACCTGACACTGATCTTGACATTGTATCTAATAACTTTGTAGCAAATGGGCTAAGTGCTTCTGCCGTAACCGTTGATTGATCCTCGTAATTATTTGATTCCCATGCAGCATTAATACCAGCTTTGGCTCCAAATACAAGACACTCTGTTAGCGCATTGTTTCCAAGTCGGTTACCACCATGGAGCCCACCAGCGGTTTCCCCGGCCACATATAAACCTGGCACAGAAGACGCTGTGTTTACATCAATGTGAACGCCTCCCATCATAAAGTGGGCAGCCGGTCCGACCTCAGCATAACCATGTGTTAAATCTATTCCCCGATCCATGCAGATGTTAAACTCATGTAAAAATTCTTTTTTTACTTTTTCCAACTGAGAAGATATATCTAACCATACGCCCCCATGATCTGAACCACGACCTGCGACAACTTCAGATGCGATCGCGATAGAGAGTTTATCACGGGTTGTATTTTCTAACGTCTCAGGCTCGTATGTTTCCATAAATCGCTCACCAAATGTATTGTAAAGATTAGAATAATGGTAAAAGCTAATACAAAGTCCCGCAACAGAGCGAGGAGTTACTAAACTAACAGGGTAAAATTGGACTTGTTCCATATCAATAAGGGAAGCACCTGCTCCTAAACCAAGGGAGTACCCGTCACCTGTTGATTGAACAGGATTACTTGTCGTTGGATACAATTGACCAATACCACCTGTAGCAAGAATAACGGCTTTTGCTTTGATAACGTAAGGTTTGTTTTTCTTTAAATCAAATACAACTGCTCCTATCACTCTAGTAGAGGATTTCACCAAGTCTAATGTAATCACATCACTCCATGTATGGAGGTTCTCACTGAGTGTCTTTGCTTTTCGAATTAATGTTTGTAAGATCCCTAATCCTGTTTTTCCTTTTCTAGCACTAATCGAGCGAGGGAGGGAATGGCCTGCCGTAGGATATACGGCTGCTTGATCGCTTTTATCGCGGTCGAGCTTTAATCCCCAAGATGTTAGATCTTCAATTCTCTTAGAAATGTCATTTACTAGAGTTTTCGCAAGAGCCGGATCACTCAATCCGCGCCCACTATTTTCAATGTCACGCATATAAGCGCGTTCATCATCTAGGGGATTAGACCATTCACCTAATCCCGCCATTTGTACAGCGCCCACAGTCGATCCACTTTTTCCTACAGCGCCTTTATCAATGACTAGGACCTTTTTATGTAATTGTGCGGCATAGACACCTGCTGTAAGACCTGCTGCACCTGATCCTATGATTAAAATATCTGTTTTGATTTCATTCATAAGCACACACTCTTTTTCTAATATTTTTCACTACTCTAAAAGTTTTTTAGATCATGTTTTATTGTGACATGATAATCATTTTTCGAATACATTACAAACATTTTAACCGTACTATATGTTCAAGCGAAAACCTTGTACAAAAAAATGCAGCAAATCCGTGAGCGGCTAATGCTGCATTTTTAATATGCCTAGATATCAATATCTTTTATTATGGACCAACATTAAGTGTTGCCGTAATCGTTGATGTATACGTACCTGAACGAGCATCTCGAGGTAATAATGTTAAATCAAGTGCCTTATCATCAAATGATACATTATATGATCCCATACCACCACCATCTGCTGCACTTAAAACCTTAATCCCTTCAGCCGTATCGATCGGCCCTGAGCTTCTTGTAATGGTCTCAAGTGATGATGAGCCCTCATCTACTTTCTCGACTGTTGGAGCAGAAACCGTCAGGGAACCTTCAGGGAGTGTATGTTCCGTACCTTCAAGGGTAAACGGTGATGCTTTGAGCACTACATTCCATCCACCTCCTGTACCAGTGGCATCTCCTACTGGAAAAGCGTTAATTGTTGAAAAAGTGTTTTGTGTTTTACCATCTAAGACAACAGCCGTAAATGTTCCAACTGTTAAGGTCCCGAGTTCATATGTTCCACCTGTAACTTCCGCTCTAGTATCATCAGTAGTAGAAGCATGAGCTCGGTCAGTAAGCATTAGTGGGGATGCAATAACTGATGATAATACTAAAGAGCCAACCATGACCTTTATAGTCTTTAATTTTAAGTCTGGGAAATGTTTTTTGGCATGTTTTATTGCTTGTGTACTAATTTCATTTTTGGGTTCAATACCAAGTTCATTTGCAAATTCAACCATAAAATCTCTCGGATTAATATACAAAATCAATGTTGAATAATCATTTTCTTCATGTCTAATTTCTTGGTGAGAAAAAATACTCATTTGTCTCCTCCTTTCATTGCTTCTTTTACTATTCCATTACTTATTTTTTTCATTCATCGGGGTACGATAAAAACAGCATTTTAAGGAGGGGTTACATGAAATTGTATAGATCCGTACTGTTTGCGTTACTTTTTTTTACAGTCATATTAACAGGAGGGGCTCAAACGATTGCACAACAAAACGCGATGCCGTTTTCAGTTGAGCCAGTTTATCCAGATAATCAAACACCGGGTATCCAAGGCTATTTTAGTTTAGATGTTACACCAGAGGATACACAGGCTTTACGTGTAAATATTACAAATAACCGGGAGGAGGAAGTCGTCGTTAATCTGCGGCCAGCCAACGGCTATACGAATCCAAGGGGAGGAATGTTATACGAAACAGATCTCGATTCAGAAAACACGGTTATCCTTAGTGATGAAGTCAAATTAGCAGAACATATACATGTTGTCGAATCAATAACAATCCCTGCCAGAGAAACGGAGGAAGTTGAAATAGAATTAAATGTGCCTAATCGTGAAGAAGGTACCTTATTAGGCGGTATTATCTTTTCTTCGCATGGTTTAACCGCTGAAGAGGAAGAGCGAATGGCTCAAGAAGATGAAGAAGAGGCTAGCTTTTCCATTCGAACCGAAACTGCCATTGCAATGGCAATGCAATTGAATTTCCCGCAATCCATTGAACCACAATTTTCAATCGGTGAAGCTGGTTTTTTACCAACTGAAGCCCAGGTATACATCGAAATGCTCAATGAAGCTGATAGCATCCAAGATAACTTCACAGGTGAATATGAAGTTATGAATGTAGACGGCGATGTATTATTTGCGGGAGAATTTGGACCATTTAAAATGGCTCCAAGTACTAGGATTCGCTACCCTATTGATTGGCAAGCAGAAACATTAGAGCCTGGTGATTATTCAGTAAGAATTGCTGCAGACGTAAATCAAGAGGAGATCGTTGAGCAACGTGAATTCACGATTGACGATGAGGAAATTCAAGAATATGTCGAGAGAGTCATGCCTGATGTAGCACAGCCGCAACAAGGCATGCCGGCATGGGCTTGGGCTTTGATCGGTGCCTTAACGGGTGTAATACTTGTTGGCATAGTATTCATTTGGTCAAGAAATCGAAATACGTAAATGGAAACAATTACTATGGAAGGAGGTGTTTTTAGTAACGATACAATAAAGTGTAAATAAAAAAATTGGAGTGAAAATGAATGTTAATTAACAGTCACAAAAATGCTACTAATCATCACATATTATTCTTTTTATGGCTTGTCGGGGTACTCCTCATTTCTCAAAGTACAGCATACTCCTTTAATCAACAAACAATAACGAAAGTGAACATAACTTCCGGTCCTCTATACATAACCCCGACTAAAAATTATGTGGAATTTCACGTACAAGATAATGGAAATTACGGATATGCTGACCTTGGTCGCCTCGATATCGTAGATGCAACAGGTACTGGTGCCGGATGGGATGTCATGGTACAGGCAAGTCAAATTAAAGAAGTAGTTGAAGGAGAAGAAAAACCTAATGTGTTACCATCCGGATCACTTTCATTATCAAGAGAAGGTGCTCAGGTTGAAAAAGGAATAGGGGCAGGGCCAAGACCTGTTTGGATTGGTGAGAATTCAACAGAAATTGACCAAACTGAACCTGTAACCATCCTTTCTGCAAGTAAAGATACAGGGATGGGTTCATACACTATCACTTTCGCTCCCAAATCACTTGAGTTAAACATACCAGATACAGTCATTCCTAACAAAAATGATCGATATGAAGGAACTATTACATGGACAATTGTACAAGGACCATCTTAATTACATATATGCCTCATGTTTGGATACTAATGTAAATTTCCAAATTCCAAAAATCGATACACACATCTAGCAATCAACGATCGCCTCTATATCATGTTGTAGAAGGCGATTTTGTCATTTCAGCAAATCAAAACACCCCCTCAAATATGTTACCTTTTTCTTATATCCATTCTAACCAATAGATTTATCTAAAATTGGAAATAAGATTTATTGAATTGTTTTGACAATTGCGTTATCTTAAAGTAGTAATTAATGGGAACTAAAGCCAATTAAAAATTGATAGAGAGGTGACGGAATGAGGCCAATAGTAATCACTTTATTAACTCTGATCACACTTATTAGTACAGGCTGCACAAATCAAACCAGTGAATCTGCTTCAGAAATAATCCTAGCAACAACGACAAGTACTGAGGATAGTGGTTTACTCGATAAATTAATCCCAATGTTCGAGGAAGAACACAACATCAATGTCAAAACCATTGCAGTCGGGACTGGACAAGCCCTCGCGATGGGGGAAAAGGGAGAGGCCGATGTCTTACTCACACACGCTCCCGAAGCTGAGGAAGAATTAGTTGAAAGTGAGGATGTTATCAATCGAAAACGTGTGATGTACAATGATTTTATAATCATTGGCCCACAAGAAGACCCAGCTAACATTCATGGTGAAACCCTTGGTGATGCCATGGAAAAAATCTATGAAACTAGTTCCGCTTTCACCTCTCGTGGGGATGATTCAGGTACTCATAAAAAAGAATTAACATTATGGGAAAGTGCAAATCGTTCTCCATTCAACGAAAGCTGGTATGACGAAACAGGCCAAGGGATGGGGAGTACACTACAAGTAGGAGTGGAAAGAGAAGCTTACTTATTAACCGATCGTGCAACCTATTTAGCACACAAGGAGAACTTTGATGACATCGTCATTCATGTTGAAGGGGATGAGAGACTGTTCAACATTTACCATGTTATGCAAGTCAATGATGAGAAGCATTCCCATGTAAATGGGACAGAAGCTCAATTATTTGTCGAATTTATGGTTAGTACACCCGTTCAAGCTGTGGTCGAAGAATTCGGAATCGATCTCTATGGACAATCCTTGTTCATTCCTTATACAGAATAAAGAAAGGATAGCGAGTGGCCGCCATGGACTTATTTATTGAAGGTATAAATCAAGCGATCCAAATGATCATCACAGGCGACAGGGAAATTTTCGACATTACAGCAACGACATTACGTGTTAGTTTTACTGCGATTTTAATTAGTACGATCATTGGACTTCCGTTAGGGATCGTATTAGGTTTAACAACCTTTCCTGGGAGAAGGTTGATTTTAACATTCGTGAACATTGGAATGGGCTTACCACCTGTGGTCGCGGGGCTCTATATCACGATGTTATTATGGCGCTCCGGTCCTCTTGGTCAGTTCGGCTTTCTGTATACGATTGAAGCAATCATTATGGCTCAAATATTGGTTTCATTACCGATCATCATTGGGTTAACCTCCTCAGCCTTTCAACAGCTTGATCATAAAATGCTTTTACAAATTAAGGCCTTAGGAGCGACACGGTTTCAAACCGTTACCCTCCTGCTCAAAGAAACAAAGCTAGCCATTTTTGCAGCAATTATGGCAGGACTTGGCCGAGTTCTTGCTGAAGTCGGTGCAGCAATGATGGTCGGTGGCAATTTAAAAGGAGAGACGAGAATCCTGACGACAGCGATGGTTATGGAAGTGTCAAAAGGCAACTTCGAAATTGCGATTGCATTCTCATTTATTTTAATGACGCTAGCCTTTATCATTACGTTTATTTTAACGTCATTACAACAAAGGAAGGAGAACGTATGAATATTCTCCAATTAACTGATGTAAAACTATCAATGAATAAACAACTCCTTCTCAACATCCCTGAGTTCTCATTAGTAGAAGGGGATATCGTTGGTATGATCGGACCAAATGGTGCAGGGAAGAGTACCTTACTCAAAGTGCTAGCATTCTTGCAGGCACCTAGTGAAGGAACAATCTATTACAGAGAAGAAGCAAAGGATGTAGAGTCGTTTTCACTAGAGCTTCGGAGAAAGTTTGCTGTTGCCATGCAACAATCATTATTATTTGATACAACTGTCGCACAAAATGTTGCGGTCGGCCTAAAATTGAGGAAAGAATCAAAGAAAGTGATTCATGAAAAGGTCGATTATTGGTTAAAAAAATTTAACATTAGTCACTTGGCAAAAAAGCATGCACACACATTATCTGGTGGGGAGGCACAACGCGTAAATTTAGCCCGAGCGTTTATTCTCGAACCTGAAGTTGTCTTTTTAGATGAGCCTTTTTCCGCCTTAGATGTTCCGACAAAGGTACAGCTACTGCAAGATTTAAAAGAGATTTTAAACCAAACAAGAACAACTACTTTTTTTGTTAGTCATGATTTAATTGAAATTAAACAACTAACTGAACGTCTATGTGTGCTGTTACATGGGGAAATTAAACAGTACGGTAAAACAAGTGAAGTCATCGCTAGTCCTAATGATGACACATCACCATTTTTAAACAAGTGGAAGGAGCTCTATACGATCTAATGGGGGACGGGACAAACGAGGCCGTGACAAAAGGTAAAACAAACCTTTTTGTTACGGCCTCGTTTTGATTTAGTCACATCGCCCTAGCTTAAGGACACTTCATAGATTAAGGCATTCAATTCCCTACAAGATTTGAGTATAACTTTTTCGCCTCTCGTTCATCTTCTGTCCCTTTAATGAGGAGTCGTCCATCTTGAAATAAAGTCAATTGGTAATTTTGGTAATGTAGTCGTAATAAAAAAGGTGTACATGTAACATCCCCAAGTGGTCTCCATTTCTTTGCCCATGCCTTCAAGTCAATCCTTATCGTTTCAGTTGGGGTTATTTGTATGCTATCACGCCCACAAAGCTGAGATATCAATAATTGATTTGACTGCTGATTTAAATAATTAAATGTTCTTTCTACACAACATTCGCAATTTGGGTTCCGAGAATGTTCAATTGGTAACCCATCAAAATCATATTCCCACGTTTCTAATTGGTTTAAATGACGGTTCCTGTTCTGTTTATAATCTAATAAAATCTTCAACGCTTCAGTGACTTGATAGGAAGCAATGATGTGAACCAATGGTCCTAACACCCCGACAGTATCACATGTTTCACCATGATTCTGAGATGACGTTGGGAATAAACAACGCAAACAAGGCGTATGACCAGGGATCACAGAAAAAAACATTCCCCTCGTGTGAATCGCCCCTCCATAAATCCAAGGAATATCATGCTTCACACTTACATCGTTAATGAGAAATCTCGTCTCCATGTTATCTGTCGCGTCGATGATTACGTCACTGCCTTCAACAATTTCTTCAATGGTTGTCGCATTTACGTCTTGAATCAGTGACACAATCGTTACATTCGAGTTTATCCGTTCCAACTTCTTTTTGGCTGCAATCACTTTAGGAGTGTTTGCTTTCACATCATTTTCGTCAAAGAGCATTTGTCTTTGTAAATTGCTTTCCTCAACGAAATCACGATCCACCAAGCGTATGTTCCCCACACCAGTTCGTACAAAATGGTGTGCTGCTACCGTTCCTAATGCACCTACTCCTATGATCGTGACGGTCTTACTTCCCAATAACTTCCGGTCTTTCTCAAGCTCAGGCCAAATGAATACTTGTTTTGAATCGGTCGATTGACGAGATAGTAGCATAACCATGACTCCTTTTATATGTCTGTTCAAAAAAGCATCCCCTTTTTTGAACAGTATCGAATAATTGGAAAAATCAGCTAATATAATTAGTATGAGGATATCACAATTTCTTTTCCAAACCAACGGATAAAAGATTCAAAAGATTGCAGGAATTTTTCTTTTTATGTAGAAATTTACAAATTGATACTAGGAAATTAAGGAGGGATACTATGCAACTAGGTGGTTACAAAAATAAAGAAGCTTGGGTAGACTTATCAAAGGGTACAATTGATTACAAACAAATGAACGAAGATGATGCTGTCAAATATGTAGGTGCAAGAGGATTAGGTGTGAAATATCTAATGGATCACAAAATTTATAATGTTGATCCTCTTTCTCCAGACAATATGCTATGTGTCATGACAGGACCGTTAACAGGTACAAGAATTCATATGAGTGGACGTCTATGCACAGTCACCCGCTCGCCATTAACGGGAACCATTACAGATTCACACATGGGCGGTTGGACAGCCGCTCGCCTAAAATGGGCTGGGTTCGATAACCTCATTTTTACCGGCGAAAGCTCAAACCCTGTTTATCTTTATGTCGAAGACGGTGAAGCTGAGTTAAGAGATGCTACTGAGCTATGGGGTAAGGGTACTAGAGCAACGATCAAGACCTTACAAGATCGTTATGGAAAAGATACAAGTGTCATGACGATCGGTCCAGCTGGGGAAAACCTCGTAAAATATGCAGGATGGATGAATGAAGATGATCGTGCTGCTGGCCGCGGGGGGACAGGTACAGTTGCGGGCTCTAAAAACCTAAAAGCCATTGTCATCAAAGCTGCTCAAAAAGGCAATATGCCTGAGCCTGCTCAACCTGATAAGTACCCGACAGCGATCAAAAGTGGCTTGAAAGCATTAATGGAAGGAGCACTGACGAAACCGAAAAAAGGTGGGCTATCTGTTTACGGTACCAACGTACTAATGAATATCGTAAACGAAGTTGGTGCATTGCCTTCTAAGAACTCACAACGAAGTCACTGGGAGACCGCTGATCAAATTAGTGGTGAAAGTGTAAACGCTGACCTAAAAGTTGCAGACCCTACCTGTCATGCCTGTCCAGTCGCATGTAAGATTGAAGTCGAAGTTAAAGATGGTAAATACAAAACAAGAGTAGAGAGTTTTGAATATGAATCCGCATGGGCGTTAGGACCAAACTGTGGACATTCGAATAAAGAAGCTGTCGCTTTTATGATTGACCTTTGTAATGAATATGGAATGGATACAATTGAGTTAGGAAATGCGTTTTCAACAGCGATGGAAGCGTATGAAAAAGGATTAACGGAAGATCGACTAGACTGGGGCGATGTCGATACGATGATTGCCTGGGTTGAAAAGATTGTCAATCGAGAAGGTATTGGTGATATATTAGCAGATGGACCGGGCCGAGCAGCAAAGCAATTTGGTGATGAAAATATGGCCATGGTTGTAAAGAACCAAGCGATTCCTGCCTATGACCCTCGTGGGATTCAAGGGATCGGCCTAGGATTTGCTACAAGTAACCGTGGTGGCTGTCACCTACGCGGCTATACCGTTGCGAGTGAAATCGCAGGTGTTCCTGAGCCGACAAACCGACTTGAGCCAGAAGGGAAAGGTGAATTACTAAAAACCTTCCAAGACCTTCATGCGTTCTCGGATTCACTTGATTTATGTAAGTTCTCTTCATTTTCAGAGAACCCTGACCTATATGCTGAACAATATTCAGCAGTCGTTGGTATCGACTTAACAGGTGACGACATTATGAAAATTGGTGAACGAGTCTATAACCTTGAACGTTACTTTAATAACCTTGCCGGCTTTGAAGGAGACGCTGATACATTACCGACGCGCTTCTTAACTGAACCCGCTGAGGGAGGATCAAAAGGTGAAATCAGCCATCTTGAGTTGATGTTAAAAGAGTACTACTCAGTAAGAGGCTGGAAAGAAGGGGTTGTACCTTCTGAGAAGCTAAAGGAACTAGATATTCCTGAAGCTGAAATCGGTGCCTAAACGGCACACATACAAGATAACCCTCACACCTTTTATGGTTGAGGGTTATCTTGTAGTTTTTATCCACCTGCACGAAAGGTTTTCAAACGGAACCCTCGAACAATGTCAGCTAATCCGTCTTTTGACTCAGCCGAAAATAAAACATGAACAACAGGAACTTCAGATCGAAACAATTCAACGAATGTTTCCGCAGAAACTTCACATGTCCAGTGTTCACATGAAATTCGGTCCTTCGTTTCTAGTTCTCCACCTAGTTGGACTAAATACTCAATGATTGATTGTCTAGAAATCCCCCTAATTTCTAATTCCTTTTTATACATATAGTCCCATTACCCCCCAGCAACAGGAGGGAAGAGGGCTACAAGATCTTTTTGATAAACTTTTGTATCAAGTCCATCTAAGTAGATGATATTTTTTCCATTTATAAACACATGATTTAATGGTTTTAATTCATAGGCTTCAGTAAAGAGCTCTTCCTTCATCTCAGGAAAACGAGAGATTAATTGTTTAAGAACGTTTAAAATCGAGTCGCCATCAACGATATTAATTGATACTATTTTTCCGCCGCAAATGTCTCTAAAGTTAGCAAATACTTTAATATCCAAATTTCTCACCCCTGTCCTTTTCTTTATTATCATATGAATAGCGTACATTCTCAATACTATTCTTATAATTTTAAATCTTTAATAAAAGAAGGAAAAGGTAGGTCTTTTATCGAATGAACATTTAAATAGCTGTTTTACCAAAGGAGGTAGCAGGTTGTTATTTTATAACGTCAAAACAGTAGAAGAAACAATAGATATCATTAAAAGTCATGTACAGCCTATTTCAGAAGTAATTACGTTACCAATAGGCGGTGCAAGTGGTTATATTTTAGCAGAAGATATCGTATCAAAAGAAAATGTACCAGCATTTGCCAGATCAACCGTCGATGGTTATGCTGTCCATTCAAAAGACACATTCGGGTCTTCTGAATCGATGCCATCTTTTCTAACATTGACAAATGAGATCAAAATGGGTGAAGAAGTCACCACACCATTAGGAGATGGTGAAGCGATGTACATTCCAACCGGGGGGATGATACCACCCGGCTGTGACAGTATTATTATGATTGAACATTGTGAAGACATTGATGGACTTTTAAATACATATAAAGAAGTTGCACCAGGGGAAAACATTATATCCGTCGGTGAGGATGTAAAAGAAAATGAAATTCTCTTAAAAAAAGGGACGAAGCTACGATCCCAAGAATTAGGCATCCTCGGCTCCGTCGGTCATGCCAACGTTCAGGTTTATCGCAAAGTCATAGTTGGCTACTTATCATCAGGCGATGAAATTATGCCTTATGATACCGAGCAGTTGCAGGTGGGCCAAGTACGCGATATAAATCAATTGACGATTTCGACATTAACGAAGGAAGCAGGAGCTGACTTGGTCAATGGCGGAATTGTCCCTGACGATTACGAATCGTTTTTTGCAAAAGCAAAAGAGCTCTATAACCAAGTAGACTTATTAGTCATGTCTGGCGGTAGTTCGGTAGGAACGAAGGATTATACGACAGATGTAATTGCTGCTCTAGGGGAGCCGGGTGTCCTTGTAAACGGGGTCTCTGTTAAACCAGGAAAGCCGACAATTTTTGGGATGGCCAACCAAAAACCAGTTCTTGGACTCCCAGGCCACCCAGCATCTGCCGTCATTATTTATAAATTATTCGGAGAGCGATTAATCCACCTTTTAAATGGTTCGACTGAACATGAACTACCTAATGCTGTTGAAGCGAACCTTTCGCAAAACCTACCATCTAGCCCTGGACGATCGGATTATATCCGGGTACAACTTAAAAATGAGAACAATCAATGGTGGGCCTATCCAGTATTAGGGAAATCAGGGTTGATTTCAACATTAGTTGAAAGTGATGGAATGGTTGAAATCCCTTCTGAAAAAGAGGGAATACGTCAAGGTGAAGTTGTTTCGGTTTATTTATTTCGCTAGGGGGAAAGTCAGATGAGCGGTCAAATCAAAAGAAAAATCTATTTAGAAGATAAACCAAGAGAACAAGCATTGAAACAATTACTAGATCAGTTTCAAATTGAACGTGAGGTCGAGATCGTTCCTACATCAGAAGCAAGAGGGAGGGTTACCGCCAAGCCAATTTATGCTACTCTTTCGATGCCCCATTACCATGCCTCTGCCATGGACGGAATAGCCGTTCATGCCGAGGATACGTATGGGGCTCATGAGAAAAGACCACTTCACTTACAAGAAGGAGTACAGTTTGCATACGTTGATACAGGTGATCCAATCCCAGAGCCTTATAACGCTGTCATTATGATTGAACATATCCAAGAGTTAGGCCAAGGGAAGATTGAGATCATTGAACCGGCGACACCATGGCAACATATTCGTCCTGTTGGAGAGGATGTCGTTAGTGGTGAGATGTTATTCCCCCAAGGCCACTGCTTACGACCAGTCGATTTAGGAGCTTTATTAGCCGGGGGAATCCTATCGGTCGCAGTTGTCAAAAAGCCTGTTGTATCGATCATCCCGACTGGAGATGAATTAGTACAGCCAACGGTCAACGTCCAGCGCGGTGACATCATTGATTTTAATAGTACGGTGTTTCAAAACCACATAGAAGAATGGGGAGGTCTGCCTGTTCATAGAGGGATCACAAAAGACGATCCAGATCTGTTAAAAAAAGCAATTAAAGATGCGGTAGATGATTCTGATATCGTCGTCGTAAATGCAGGCTCATCAGCAGGGTCTGAGGACTATACCGTTCATATTATTAATGAGCTTGGAGAGGTGTATACTCATGGGGTTGCGGCTCGTCCAGGAAAGCCCGTTGTATTAGGAAAAGTGGACAACACGATTGTCATCGGACTTCCTGGTTATCCGGTATCCGCTTACCTCTCTTTAGAATGGTTTGTTCAACCATTGTTATGTGATTACTAGGGGTACCTGTTCCAAAGCGTGAAACGTTAAACGTTAAGCTTGGTAGAAGAATTGTGTCTGGGATGGGCTCTGAAGATTTCATCCGTATGAATATCGGCTATGTCAATGGCCAATATATTGCCAATCCGCTAACACGGGGAGCTGGTGTAACCATGTCACTCGTTCGAGCTGATGGGTTGCTTGTTGTCCCGAGCAACAGCTTAGGGTATGAACAGGGCGAAGAAGTTGAGGTTGAGCTCTATAAGCCAGTAGAACAAATCAAGCAGTCTATTTTATTTTCTGGGAGTCATGACTTATCCGTTGATGTCTTGTCATCTTTAATCAAAGAGCAAGATGTTTCACAACAGGTCATTTCCTCTCATACAGGAAGTATGGCAGGCATTATGGCGATTCGAAAAGGAGAGGCTCACGTCGCTGGGATTCATTTGTTGCAAAGTGAATCTGGTGAATACAACATCCCTTACCTGAAACAGTACTTAAAAAATGTACCGGTCGTTCTCCTTAAATTTTTACAACGCGAGCAAGGTTGGATTGTACCAAAAGGAAATCCGAAACAAGTTCAATCGATTAACGATATGATAGAAAAAGAGATTTTATATGTGAATCGCCAACGAGGGGCAGGAACGCGATTATTATTTGATTATCTTTTAAAGGAAGCAACCATTGAGCCCGACAAGATCGAAGGCTATAACCGTGAAATGTATTCTCACTTAAGTGTTGCTGCAGCTGTAAAAAGTGGTTCAGCTGATGCGGGGCTCGGTGTATATGCTGCGGCGAATGCTCTACAACTAGATTTTGTGCCAGTTTCCTATGAATCTTATGATTTAGTAATGAGTCAAGAATTTTACGAGAGTAAGCAGGGTCAAACCATCGTTGAAACGATTCAATCACAAGCGTTTCGTAATCAGTTAGAAGTCTTAGGCGGTTATAAAATGGAGGAGACCGGTAAAGCGATTTATCTATAACGTAGGAGAGGTGAGATGAATATGGCAGACTTAAAAACAATCGATGCAAAAAATAGACCCCTCCGCGATTTACGAATCTCGGTTACCGATAAGTGTAATTTTCGTTGCAACTATTGTATGCCCGCAGAAATCTTTGGCCCTGACTTTCAATTTCTTCCCCACGACCGTTTGCTTACATTTGAAGAGATTACAAGGTTAGTCAAGATATTTGTACAATTAGGGGTGGAAAAGCTACGTATCACTGGTGGAGAACCTATGATTCGAAAAGATTTAGCTGAACTGATTAACATGCTTTCACAGGTCGACGGCATTAAAGATATCGCCATGACGACAAATGCCTCACTTTTACCTAATCAAGCAAAGGCTCTAAAAGATGCTGGGTTACACAGAGTATCTGTTAGTTTAGATAGCTTAGATGATGAACGATTTGCCCGCATTAATGGCAGAGGCTATCGTGTTCAAACAGTTCTTGACGGAATTAATGCAGCTCTTGAGGCTGGATTAAAGGTAAAAGTAAATATGGTCGTTCAAAAAGAGATGAATGTTGAAGATATTCTCCCTATGGCACGCTATTTCCGTGATCGAAAAATCATCTTACGTTTCATTGAGTTTATGGATGTCGGTAATACAAATGGATGGAAATTAGAAAATGTCGTCCCATCAAAGGAAATTATCCGCTTAATCAATGAAGAAATGCCGATCGAACCGGTTGATCCAAATTATTTTGGTGAAGTTGCGACTCGCTACCGTTACAGAGATACCGATGCTGAAATTGGCTTTATCTCTTCAGTCACACAAGCGTTTTGCTCTTCATGCACGAGATCGAGACTATCTGCAGAAGGTCATTTATATACCTGTTTATTTGCTTCATCAGGACACGATATTCAAACCCCATTACGCAATGGAGCGAGTGATGAAGAGTTAATCCAGTTGCTCGAAAACATCTGGAGCAAACGTGATGATCATTATTCTGAAATCAGGTTAAAAGATACTCCTGGAATCAAGCGGCATAAGGTTGAAATGTCTCATATTGGGGGATAAGGGATGGATCACAGATACTCAAGGCAAATCCTTTTGAACCATGTCGGTAAAGTAGGTCAAGAAAAGCTTAACAACAGTAAAGTGCTCGTTGTAGGAATGGGGGAATTAGGTACCGTCGTCGTCAATCACCTCGTTCGATCTGGTATTGGTCACGTGAGCTTTGTAGACGATGATCGCCGAACCAATCAGCACCACATATTATACGACGAAGAAGACGAGAGGCAGGGGCTTTCGACAGTAGCTATAGCTGAACGAAAGCTTCAACAAATTAATTCAAGCGTAAACATTGAGGGGATCATTTCTGATATTACTCCTTCCACTATTTCGAAATTTGCTGACGATGTCGATCTCATCTTATTAGGAACAGATGATGTCAATGCACAACTTTTAATGAATGATTACTGCTTTAAAGCAGGGATTCCTTATATTTATGGTGATTCAGTGGGGTTCAAAGGAGTACAGGCAACATTTATTCCGGGAGAAACACCATGTTTACGATGTTTAGTAAATGACTCGACTACTAAAAAAGTACGTAAGCCCGGCAAGGTTATTTCACCGATCAGTGATATTGTCGCCTGTTTCCAAACTCTCGACGCCATTAAGTACCTTGTTGGTAAGAAAGAAACGATCCAACCCGGTTTACTAACCATGAACAGTTGGGATAATGAAAATTTTCTCAAGCCCTTCGAACAACCAAAAGAAGCGTGTCTATGCTGTGGCGCGAAGGTGTATCCTTCATTACATGAAAGTAATTGAATAAAAGTGATTAATTAGGATCCTGTAGCTCTTGTCAGTAGGAGAGCTACAGGATCCTTTTACATTATTTAGGTAAGAAGAACGCGATCTACCGCGCTCTCCTCAAAATGTAAGTGATGCATAAGATACCAACTTTAAACAGAACCTATCTTTAATTGGTAATAACTTGACAAAGTGAGGAGAGTTATTCAAAATGTATCAATTTAAAAAGCACGAAATTAAAATAGAAAATAACGAATTAGTCATATCTTTATATTTAGATTTGCCAAATGAAGAGTTTGCTGAAGAACTAAATAGTAAAAACAAAGAGGAACAAGTCGATTTAGAAAAAAGTGCAAAGAGCTATATCAGTTCTAAAATGCCTAACCTAAAGAATGCAACGGTTAAGGTAATGGCAGGATCTTTGCTTATTGCCTCTCTTGCCTTCGGTCTACCAGAACGATCCCCAGCGGCAGCTGAAGCAGCAATATTCGAATTCAATGATATCGAGGGAAAATATTATACTGATCCCGTAAATGTCTTGTATGAAAAAGGAATATTAAAAGGTTATGGTGATGGCACCTTCGCACCAGATCGGGACGTGACTAGGGCTGAGGCTGCTGCGATGTTAGCACGGAGTTTAAATCTTGATACCGAGCGCACTGTAGGAGAACCGGTTTTCGATGATGTTGAGGGCGGTTGGTATTATGGTGTGATTGCAGCACTTAAGGAAGAAGGCATCATTAAAGGGTATGAAGATAATACCTTTAAACCTAACCAAGAAATTACTAGGGCTGAAATCGCAAAAATGATTGTTTCAGCCTACAATCATCTAGAGAAAAATCCAGATGCAGATTTACCATTTACTGATGTAACAGATGGTGATTGGTTTAAAGAATATATAGCAGCAATTAATGAATCTGAAATCACAAAAGGGATCAGTGACACAGAGTTTGCACCAAGAGAAAACACATCACGTGCCGAAGCTTCTACATTTATTTATCGTTCAATGAATGTTGATTTATTTGGCTCGACCGATGGGAAAGCACCTATAGAAGGGATCTCTAATTCAACAGTAACAATTAATGGAAATGAGTTTCCACTTTCTGATGATGCAAAAGGTCTTCTGAATGAAAATAACCAAGATATATTATCTAATGCCGTTATTTATGCTTTAACTGATAGAGACAATGTCGTGCAAAAAATTCGATATTTAGAAATTACAAATTCTGGAGAAGACAAAGCTACGGAACAGGATCCGTTAAACGGTCATCTACAGTTGGATGGTGAGAATACCATTATTGATGGACCGCTAATAATAAGCGGAGATTATTTAGCACTGAATAACGTGACGATCAATAATGACCTTATCGTTGGCGATGAACTTGAAAACAGTCTGTCATTAAATAATGTAACAATAAACGGAGAAACCATTTTTAAGGGGATACGTACAGATGCATCGATTGCCGAATCCGCTACGAATGATGCCGGATTAAGAGTAACGGTTGAGAATTCTGCACTTGGTGATGTGATAATTAATAAAAGCAACCTTCGTTTTGATTCCAAAGAATCTAGTTTCACAAGGCTTACAGCGAATACAAACGCTGTATTTAATGGAGATGACAACACGGTTGTTCCTGAATTTTTCATTAATGAGGGGGCTTCAGAGGTTGAGTTAAATGGAAATATAGCTAATCTTGAAGTTAATACGTCAAAACCTGTAAATCTAGTTGGAAAGGCAAGAGTCACCAACCTAAGAGTGGTTAATGAAGGGGCACTTACGCTAGGAATCGAAGGGAATGTTGAAAAGGTTGAATTTACTAACAAAGATTCAAGAGTGACGATTAACGAAATGACTAGTATTGATAATATAGCTCTACCTGAAGGCTCTGAAGCTAAAAATGCAATAACAAATTTTGATGAAGCTAAAAAGAGGATTCAAAAAATTAACGATACCGCAAACCCAGATGCTGAGCCGGTAAATGAGGACGTAATAGAAATACCAGAAGATGCGACTTCAGCGGGTATTGGCGAGATCTACGACGTTAACGAGCAATTTTGGGGTGTCTCTATTGCCGAAGGTTTCGCTCCAACCGATGCAGAGCCGATTCTTTGGCAACGTACAGATGGTTCAATCGTCGAAGTCCCTCATGACGGAACGAATCAACTTTACTTGAATAAAACTGAAGAGACTGACGGCACGGTGAATGTCTACTATAACGTCGATGGCGCTTGGTACGTCATTTCGGCCACTTATGTTAGTGGTGAACTCGTTAAAGTAAATAACGACGATGTCACGGATGTAACTCTCGCTCCGACTACAGCGGGTACTGGTGAGGTCACCGACGTTAACGAGCAATATTGGGGTGTCACGATCGCGGAAGACTTCGCTCCGACTGATGCAGAACCGATTCTGTGGCAACGCACAGATGGGTCGATCGTCGAAGTTCCTCATGACGGAACCAATCAGCTTTACTTGAATAAAACCGAGGAAACAGACGGCACGGTGAACGTCTACTATAACGTCGATGGGACTTGGTATGTCATTTCAGCCACGTATCAAGATGGAAAGCTAACCGCCATCAACGGCAATGATGTCACCAATGTCACGGATCCATTGGTTGCACCGGAAGACCCAGCTGCGGCCGCTATTGGAGAAGTCACAGAGGCTAACGAGAGGCTCTGGGGCGTCACGATTACTGAAGGTTTCGCTCCAACTGATGCTGAGCAAATTCTTTGGCAACGTACAGATGGTTCAATCGTCGAAGTCCCTCATGACGGAACGAATCAACTTTACTTGAATAAAACTGAGGAGACTGACGGCACCGTGAACGTTTACTATAACGTCGACGGGAATTGGTACGTCATTTCTGCCACTTATCAAGATGGCAAGCTAACCGCCATCAATGGGAATGATGTCACCAATGTCACGGATCCATTGGTTGCACCTGGAAACGCAACTACGGCGGCTATTGGGGAAGTTACCGATGTTAACGAGCAGCTCTGGGGCGTCACGATTACTGAAGGCTTCGCTCCGACTGATGCCGAAACGATTCTGTGGCAACGTACAGACGGTTCAATCGTTGAAGTCCCTCATGACGGGACGAATAAGCTCTACCTAAACAAAGTCGAAGAGACTGACGGTACAGTGAATGTTTACTATAACGTCGACGGGGATTGGTATGTCATTTCGGCGACTTATGTTAGTGGTGAACTCGTTAAAGTAAATAACGACGGTGTCACAGATGTAACTCTCACTCCAACTACAGCTGCCATTGGTGAAGTCACCGACGTTAACGAGCAATACTGGGGTGTCACGATCGCAGAAGATTTCGCTCCGACTGATGCCGAACCAATTCTTTGGCAAGGCACGGACGGATCCATCGTTGAAGTCCCTCATGACGGAACGAATAAGCTCTACTTGAATAAAACTGAGGATACCGATGGGAGTGTGAATGTCTACTATAATGTAGATGGAGCTTGGTATGTGATTTCAGCAAGCTACGAAAACGGTAATCTCACTGCCATTAATGGAGAAGAGCTAACATAGAGATTTATGGTTTGCCTGCAAAAAAAGACTTTGCATGTAGATGATGATCATTCAAATAACAAGGTCCAATAGAGATAAAAACAAAAAAAATTGATGAGAAGTCAAGATCTTCTCATCAGTTTTTATTTTCAATGCTATAGACAATCTTCTTTGCATGCCTCCCTTAATAGCGATCAAGATAATGAACTACAGCTCAATTGTCGCTCCATCAATCCGCTTATACCCACGTACCTTTGATAATTGCTCCACAAATGTTAATGCAGCCTTATCTTTTCCTTTTGCCTCGATCATAATATCTGCAGATTCACCGTATGATTTAAGTGCCTTAATAAAAGGGAGGGCAAAGTCTATATCAACATATTCAGCATGGGCTCTATATTCGTTTTCTGATTTCGGTGATGAAAGGTGAAACTTCGGCCTCTTTTTTGTACCTTCCCATGTCGCAAAAATTCTCGGTAACAGTTCTTCAAATGCTTCCTTTCCAGGGTTTGCCCAATGATGATGATAATCGAAAACGAATGGGATCGAATGATGCTCACATACACGTAATGTTTCTTTAGCAGTATACGTTTTATCATCGTTCTCGAGTGTTGTTTGCTGTCGTATCTCAGGATCTAATTTTATAAAATTTTGATGAAAACGACTTACTGCAGCATCTTTATCCCCATAAGCACCACCAACATGGAGATTCATCGTCGCCTCTTTATGTAAGCCCATCGCTTTTAACATGCTGTAATGATACCTCATATCAATAATGGCATTTTCCGTTATGTGTGCTTTCGGACTTGTAAATAACGTAAATTGATTTGGATGGAAGCTCACTCTCAATTTTGAATCGGCAACCAATTCTCCAATTTTTTTAAACAACCCACTAAACGGCGTTAAGTAATCCCATTTGACCTCCGGGTGAGTGGCAAGTGGTACAAGTGATGATGACATACGATAAACAGAAATACCATGTGCAATATTGTAATGCAGTGCCCGTAGTGTATTTTTTAGGTTCTGCTCGGTCGCAAAGTAGAGCTTTTCTTTCCGTTGCTCCTCGTTTAGTTTCTTCCAATTTGTAAATGTTAAGGTTCGTGAAGGTGAAGCCTCCCAAAGTGAAAGAGCGGTAGATACATATCCGAATCTTAAAATCATCATTCATTCCACCTTATAGTGCGTGTTAAAAAGAGAAGATACCAGTTAGTATAAGCCAACTTCAGAAGTTCATGATTAAAAAGCTTATTCTTTTTAGCGATCATTCAATTCGTCTTGCTTGCGTTTTGTGTTGGGTGATGTTGTAAACTAGAGATTGGAAACAAAAACCAAGAATTCCTCACGTCTAAATATACGTGGGGGGCCATCTCATCAAGGTAGACAGTATAGGAAGCATGCAAGAAGTAGACCCTACTAGTGATTGAGTCGCTTTCATTACATCATTTTTCCTACCTGTCTTAACAAGTTGCAAATAAATAGCTGTCAAAGAAAAATTAGAAGAGAAGGAGATCCAATGACAAATAGTAATGAAATCAACAAAACAGGGTGGAACCTAGATAATAGCTACGCTCGCCTTCCAGAAACTTTTTTTTCAGAACAAAAGCCAACCCCTGTACGTTCCCCTGAGTTAGTGATTTTAAATGATCAGTTAGCCGAATCACTTGGACTAGAGGCAGAAACACTCAGAAACGAAGAAGCTGTTAACATTTTTGCTGGAAATGACGTGCCGGAGGGAGCTTCACCTCTTGCTCAAGCTTATGCTGGGCATCAATTCGGTCACTTTACCATGCTAGGGGACGGAAGAGCTGTGTTAATCGGTGAACAAATGACCCCTGGCGGCGAGCGCGTAGATATTCAACTAAAAGGATCGGGAAGAACGCCATACTCCCGTGGTGGTGATGGTCGTGCGGCACTTGGGCCGATGCTGCGCGAATACATCATTAGTGAAGCTATGTTTGCTCTTGGGATTCCTACAACGCGGAGCTTAGCCGTTGTGACAACCGGTGAGGCCGTCATCCGTGAAACGGACTTACCTGGAGCTATTTTAACACGTGTAGCTTCAAGTCACCTTCGTGTTGGTACGTTTGAGTATGCCACAAGATTTGGCGATTCTAAAGACCTAAAAGCATTGGCTGACTATACGATTCAGCGACATTTCCCTAGCCTGAAATCAGATGGACAACGCTACCTTTCATTGCTTCAAGAAGTCACCAAACGTCAAGCTAAGCTCATTTCTCAATGGCAACTGGTTGGCTTTATTCATGGGGTCATGAACACGGATAATGTTACCTTGAGTGGAGAAACAATCGATTATGGTCCATGTGCCTTCATGGATACCTATGACCCAGAAACCGTATTCAGTTCAATTGATGTACAAGGTCGTTATGCGTATGGCAATCAACCTTATATTGGTGGTTGGAATCTAGCACGGTTTGCTGAAACCTTATTACCTCTCCTACAAGATGATCAAGAAGAGGCCCTTAAGCTCGCTCAAGATGTGATATCGAACTTCAGTGAGATGTTTCGTAATTACTGGATGGAGGGAATGAGAGCCAAGCTCGGGTTATTTGAAGCAGACGATCAGGATGAATCCATTATTGAGGGACTTCTATCAATGATGAAGAAGCATCAAGCAGACTTCACCAATACCTTCCGAGCATTAACAATGGAAAACTATGAAGATTTGACTTTCTCAAGTACAGATGATTTCAAAAAATGGTATGAACTCTGGCAAACGAGACGAAGCAGGCAAGGGGAATCTCATGAAGATTCTCAGCAATTAATGCGTAAACATAATCCTGTGGTCATTCCACGTAATCATCGGGTAGAAGAGGCTCTTGACGCCGCCGTAGAGAACGGGGACTACAGTGTAATGAAACGACTTCTCGCTGTGCTTTCAAGTCCATTTGCCTATACTGAAGACCAAGAAGAGTATTGCACTCCACCTGAACCATCCGATCGTCCTTACCGTACGTATTGTGGTACATGAGCACAATGATCATTCTAAGGGGCGAATCTCTAATTGTATAAGATTAAATAAACAAACCCTAATGGAGCGAATCCATTAGGGTTTGTTTGAGTTCAAGCGAGCTCAACCGAAAAAGTAAGTGAAGCGTTTGGATTTCGGAGTTTTTTTAATCGACAGTGACGGATTTCATATCTGTTTTTATGTTTTTTCAATAAACTAAAGATAGTGATATTTCACTAAACGAATAACAGTCATAACTACCAGATCATATAAACCGTACGAGTAATGGAGGAATTCATATGCGCTTTAAAAATTTTTCCGAAATGATCACTCACGCTAGGAAGGGATCGCCGGTAAAAATAAGTGTCGCTGCTGCTCATGATCGTCATGTATTATCAGCTTTAAAGGAAGCTTGTCAGCACGGAATCATTTCACCTGTGTTAATAGGACGGGAAAACGAGATCGAAGCGTTATCAAATCAAATCAATTTTAACTGCAATAACTATGAAATATTTTCGGCTGATTCAGATCAGGAAGCCGCATACTTGGCTGCCAAGCTGGCAGATGAAGGGTATACAGATGCCATTATGAAAGGGCTTGTTAACAGTACTCCTTTCTTAAAAAGTGTTCTTCATGCAGACCTCAACCTGAAAACCGGGAAGCTCATTAGTCATTTATCAGCCTTTGAAATTCCTGGCGTCGATTATATTACTTATATGACTGATGGGGGCTTAAACATAGCTCCTACCGTTTCACAAAAGGAACAAATCGTCTCGAATGCAATTGAGTTTTTGGACGGTTTTGGTGTTCCCTCACCGAAAGTCGTTTTATTGTCTGCTAACGAGCAAATCAATCAAAAAATGCCTGTGACGACCGAATGGGCACGACTGACAAGAAAACTATCAAGGACGTACCCAAGGGCAATTATTGAAGGGCCTCTACCACTTGACTTAGCCATTAGTCCAGAGTCTTTAGCTCATAAAAACATTGACAGTAAGGTAAATGGAAGAGCAGATTTACTTGTTGTACCAACGATTGAGGCCGGTAATATTTTTGCAAAATCAATCACGTATTATGCGAAAGGAATTATGGCAGGCGTGGTTCTAGGGGCTAAAGTGCCACTGATCTTAAATTCAAGATCTGATTCTCCCTTGGCAAAACTGGCATCCATTGCATTAGTAGCTCTCTCTGTAACCGAGCAAAGAACAATAGAAAATCTCCTGCAAATAAATGGTCAATAGGAAACATTTTATCTATAGCAAAGGGACAACATCAAGAATTGCTAGCTAACAACCGAGCATCAATGGATACAAGGCTACTAAAAATTGCAAAAGGTGTGGGGAATTTTATGAACAATCAATATAAGATACTAGCCATTAATCCAGGTTCAACCTCAACAAAACTCGCACTCTATGAAGGAGATCAAGAAATATTTCGCACATCGATAAAACATGATGAGAATGATTTGAACACGTTCGCTAATGTAATAAAACAAAAGGATTACCGTAAGAAGGAAGTCCTACACGCAATCCAATCAAATGGGATTTCATGCGCTGACCTATCTGCGGTTGTTGGACGTGGCGGGATGCTAAAGTCATTAAAAAGTGGTACGTACCTGATTAATAAACAAATGATTGACGACTTAGAATGTTCACGTTTTGGAGAACACGCTTCCAATTTAGGAGCAATCATCGCTGCTGAAATTGGAGACAACCACGATATTCCTGCCTATATCGTTGATCCGGTTGTCGTTGATGAGCTCAGCGACATTGCCCGTTTAAGCGGCATTCCTGAAGTTGAGAGGCAAAGTCAGTTACATGCACTTAATATAAAAGCCGTTTCAAGAAAAGCATCTAGGTACTTTAATAAGCCCCGAGAGTCCTTACATTTTGTTATTGTACATCTCGGTTCTGGAATTTCCATAGCGGCCGAGCGGGGTGGAAAGATTATCGATGTGAATAACGCCAACAACGAAGGTCCATTTTCCCCAGAGCGAACGGGAACCTTACCAGCTAAACAGCTTGTGAAACTTTGCTTTTCAGGGAAATATACTGAAGACGAATTGCTAGATCGGATTACGAAAACAGGTGGCCTATATGCCTATTTAGGTACAAAAAATTTCACTGAAATCGAAGAGCAGATGAACCGTGGTCATAAACAGGCAACATTTGTTGTTAATGGAATGATTTATCAAATAGCAAAAGAGATCGGAGCCATGTCAACTGTATTAGGGGGGGAAGTCGATGCAATCCTCTTAACTGGAGGCATCACCTTCTCCGACTACGTCGTTAATGAACTTATATCACGCGTCCAATTCCTAGCGCCCATCTATTCATTTCCGGGAGAAGAAGAGCTCGAAGCATTAGCTTTAGGGGCACTGCGAGTTTTATTAGAACAAGAACCCGTAAATAGGTATGAATAACGGAACCACACAAGACATCGGAAGCCTAACGAAACCACGGTGAACGTGCGTCTGATATATATCTTTAAAACGAATACAATAAAATGAGGTGTACATTTTGAATACAGAAACCGTTGCGAATGGTGCTGATCAATTACTGAACGCATTAAAAAGAGAGGAAGCATCCATTATTTTTGGACAGGTGAGAGAACCTACGTTACCAATTTTTCACGCCTTGTCAAGCTCTACACATGATATTGACTGTATACAACCGGTTCATGAGCAAGCGACCATCCATGCTGCGGATGGTTACGCACGGGCAACAGGTAAACCTGGTGTCGCGATAATATCCGCGGGGCCTAGCCTAACAAATGCGATTACCGGGCTAGCTACAGCCTATATGGATTCGGTTCCGCTCGTTGTGATCGCCGCACATGTGTCGGATAAGAACAATTGTTCCGATCAATTTCAAGAATTAGATGGCAATGGGATCGTCAACCCAGTCGCTAAACATGTATGTATGATCGAAGAAGCAGGCGATATCTCACGCCTCGTTTCTGGATCATTTTCTCTGGCGCTATCGGGACGTCCCGGGCCGATTGTCCTCCTGATTCCAAAAGAGTTATTATCAGCTCCACGAGCAGTGGAAACTTCATCTGAAAAGGTGTCAAATTACCAACATTCGATTCATCCACTTCCTGAAAACATGATCTCATTAGCAGCTACTGAACTTAATAAGGCAAAACGTCCTGTGCTGTTAATTGGTGGAGGTGTGATTTCGTCCGGCGCTTGCGAACTCTTACACTCGCTCGTTGAGAGAACAAACATTCCAGTTGTGAGCACTTTAATGGGACTTGGTGCACTGCGATCCGATCACCATCTACATTTAGGCATGGTCGGTATGCATGGAACAATTGCGGCAAATAGAGCTGTGTACAAAGCAGATCTCTTAATTAGTTTAGGCGTCCGCTTTAGCGATCGTATTACAGGAAAAATTAGTGCGTTTTCTCCGCAATCGAAAAAAGTTCATATCGATATTGACCAAGCAGAACTTAATAAAATCATTACCGTTGATCTTCCTGTCATTGCTGATATTAAAGAATTTTTGCAGCAATTCATCACTTATCTACACCCTAACGATCACCAGCATTGGATCCACGAAACAGCATCTTGGCCAAAGCAATCACCACAATATAACAAATCAGATAGCATTCTTAAGCCACAAGGGGTGATTCGATGGATAAACGAGGTGACCAATGGGGAGGCAATTATCGCTACAGATGTTGGACAACACCAAATTTTCACGGCACTTAATTATTGTTTTACATCCCCACGTTCGTTTTTAACATCTGGTGGGTTAGGGACGATGGGATTCGGGGTGCCAGCAGCAATTGGGGCCGCATCTGGCTATCCAGACAAGCAAGTTGTATGCATTAGTGGCGATGGAAGCTTTCAAATGAACGTTCAAGAGTTGCTCACAATCGCTCGTTATCAGCTCCCCATTAAGATTGTCATTATTAATAATGGATATTTAGGTATGGTGCGACAATGGCAAGAATTATTTTACCAAAAACGGTATTCTCACGTTAAAATTTCTTCACCAGATTATTTACGTTTGGCGGAGTCGTATGGAATCAATAGTTTTCGTGCTGAAGATGAGGAGGAGGCAAAAGCAATTATTTCAAAGGCCTTTACCACATCTGGCCCTGTTTTAATGGAGTTCAATGTCAAAAAAGAAGGGAATGTGTACCCAATTGTTCCTCCTGGTGCAAGCAATCAAGCAGCCATGCTTGAAAAGGCCGAAAAGGCTTCACAAACGTAAATATGGGAAGGTTGCCCCAACAGTCTACATTCTAGTTCACTAGTGGGGTAGCCTTCTCTTTTCATTGAATAGCTTCAAACTCTTTATTATCAAGTACTTCAACTTGATTTTCCGTTGTTGCAGCGACTTCTTTTGTTTTCTCAACGAGCTTTGCAATGTCATCATAGGCTTGTTTCGCGCCTTTTATAAGTAACGGAACACCGATAAAATCAATCTTAAGACGGCGAGAAAACAGACCACCAAAGGTCATCGCTAACGGTACGGTCGGTGAGGCATTAGAAAAGATGACTTTTTCATCTGTTTGACCATGCTGGTGAAGGATATCAACTAACCCACTCAATGCAGGAACAACAGCTTTTGAGTTCCCTCTACCGACCGTATAGACTGGGTGATTACTTTCATCGTTTCCATGATATATTAATTTACCCATATCTTTTGATGTTAGTTTATTGAAAATATCAATTGTTAAAATCTCCTCTTTTGTAGGCGTTCGGTCACGAGGGATTTTATTAAGGTGATAAGCAGCAGCTAATGCAGATGAATGCGTCCCGGCATAACAATTATAGACGTAAATCACTCGCTGTTCCTCCTAGAACAAACAATCATTTCATAATTGATAGTTTGACCAGAAGATGATCACTAATACACGATAACATCATTTAAATGCTAGAAAAACAAACATCTATTCGCTACAATAGAGGGAGACCTGTATTGAGGTGAAGAAGATGGAGTTTAGAAAAGGATTAGATCAACTCATAGTTAATTTACAAACGAATGAGCAATATAAAGATCAAATTGTGCACTGGCATGAAATTGAAGCCAAAGAAGCTGTTACGCGTCCATTCCCGGATCGAGTAGACGGACGTATTCGATCTGCGCTAGAGCGGCGTGGAATTAAAAAGCTATATACACATCAATATTCGGCGTTTGAAGAAGCCGCAACCGGACAAAGCATTGTTGCGGTAACACCAACAGCCTCCGGTAAAACACTATGTTATAACTTACCTGTTCTTCAGCAAATCGCTAATGATGAAGAAAGCCGCGCGCTCTACTTATTTCCAACAAAAGCGTTGGCTCAAGATCAAAAAAGTGAATTAAATGAAATCATAGATGAGATTGGTATTGATATTAAGAGCTACACGTATGATGGCGATACGTCACCAGCAATTCGCCAAGTTGTAAGAAAAGCAGGTCATATCGTGATTACAAATCCCGATATGCTACACTCTGCGATCTTACCTCACCATACGAAGTGGGTATCATTGTTTGAAAATTTAAAGTATGTCGTTGTTGATGAATTACACACCTACCGTGGTGTTTTTGGTAGTCATGTCGCCAATGTGATTCGGCGCTTAAAAAGGATTTGTGCCTTCTATGGAAGTAATCCTACCTTTATTTGTACGTCAGCAACGATTGCCAATCCAAAACAATTAGCTACTGAGTTAACTGGTACAGACATGAAACTGATTAACAATAACGGTGCACCGCGTGGCAAAAAGCATTTTGTTTTTTATAACCCGCCAATAGTCAATCAACCGTTAAACATTCGCAAAAGTGCGACCGTAGAAGTTAATCGTCTAGCTAAGGAATTTTTACAACAGAAGATTCAAACGATTGTCTTTGCACGTAGCCGTGTCCGTGTTGAAGTGATTTTGAGTCATTTACAGGAGTTGACGAAAAAAGAGTTACAGGCAAAATCCATCCAGGGGTACAGAGGTGGGTATTTACCGAAACAACGACGTGAGATTGAGCGTGGTCTACGTAATGGAGAGATCGTCGGTGTTGTTAGTACAAACGCGTTAGAACTTGGTGTTGACATTGGCCAACTTCAAGTCTGTATTATGACTGGATACCCTGGTTCCATTGCTAGTGCTTGGCAACAGGCAGGGAGAGCGGGGCGGCGTGCTGACGAGTCCGTTATCTTTCTAGTCGCAAGCTCGGCGCCACTTGATCAATATGTGATTCAAAACCCTGATTATTTTTTTGAGCGTACGCCAGAATCGGCAAGAATTAATCCCGATAACCTCGTGATTCTTGTTGACCACCTAAAATGCGCAGCTTATGAACTGCCTTTTAAGGAAGGTGAGCTATTTGATGGTGTTGAGATCGAGGAGATCGTTGAATTTTTAGCAGAAGAACAAGTTCTTCATCACCAAGGAAATAAATGGTACTGGATGAATGATTCGTTCCCAGCCCACAACATTAGCTTGCGATCAGCCTCTCAAGAAAATGTCGTTATCATTGATATCAGTGATGTTTCAAATAGTAAAGTGATTGGAGAGATGGATCGTTTTAGTGCGATGACGCTTCTTCATGATGAAGCGATTTACTTACACCAAGGGGTACAGTACCAAGTAGAAGAACTAGATTGGGATGAAAAAAAGGCATATGTGCGTGAAGTCGATGTCGAATATTATACTGATGCAAACTTAGCCGTTCAATTAAAAGTCCTCGAAGTGGATAACCAAAAGGAATTACCGAAATCAACGATTGCTTTCGGAGAGGTCATGGTCAATGCGATGGCGACCATTTTCAAAAAAATAAAGCTATCTACCTTTGAAAATATCGGATCAGGCCCAATTCATTTACCAGAAGAAGAACTTCATACAAACGCGGCTTGGATTAGCTTTTCTCATGAAATTGTCGAGCAGTATGGCAAAGACCCACTAGAACAAGCATTAATGGGGCTTGCGAACGTACTTCGTCATGTTGCCCCCGTCTTTGTAATGTGCGATCGCTCCGATCTACATGTCGTGCCACAAATAAAGGCCGTACATTCCGAACTTCCAACTGTGTTTTTATATGATCGTTACCCAGGTGGAGTCGGACTTTCAGAACAAGTGTATAAAAATATTCATGAAATTTTACGAGAAGTACGATCACTAATTCAGAAATGCCCGTGCACAGAAGGATGTCCGTCTTGCGTCGGTACTACCGAAGAGGTAGGAAAAAACGTGAAAGATATGGTTCTTCAATTAATTACTGTTGTAGAAACGAGCGATAAAGATGTCAATTAAGAGCAAGTTAAACCGATATAAAAAACACCTACAAATCGAAGAAAAACAAACACCGTCACTGGAGGAGAAAACTGAAAAAGCTAACAAGGCAACAGTCGACGTGCCTTATCTAGAACAATGGCAAGCGCTAGGAGCCACTCCACTGTTTTTTGACGACCAATACACATTGCTTCGAACAGTCGAATACCCACTTGACCACTGGCATGGACGTTATCAATTTCAACAATTACAAGAAGCGATCGAAAGGTGGAATGAGGTTGAAGCCTCTCATCCGTTAACTTCTAAAGGAAAAGAGGCAAGCGACTTAGTGTTTTTTGACACGGAAACAACGGGATTAAGTAGCGGAACTGGTAATACAATTTTTCTCTTAGGTTATAGTCGAATCGAGAATAAGAAAGTAATTGTTAAACAGTTTTTCTTGCCTGGCCCTCACCATGAAGTCGCTCTTTACCATCACTTTTTAACAGATGTAGGCAATTTAGAGAACTTAGTCACATATAATGGAAAAGCCTTTGATTGGCCACAGTTGAAGACACGCCATACATTTGTTAGAAATGAAGTGCCGAAGCTGCCATCATTTGGACACTTCGATTTGCTACATGGCTCAAGACGATTATGGAAAGAGATCCTGCCTTCATGCCGTCTATCGGTTGTAGAACAGGATATTCTTAAGTTTACGCGCACAAATGATACCCCGGGCTATCTTGCCCCGATGTTGTACTTTGACTTTTTAAATGAACAGGATCCAAGGTTTGTTGAGGGTGTGTTAACCCATAACGAATGGGATGTATTATCGTTGATGGGACTATATACGCATCTAACGAACCAATTAGTTGACGTTAAAACAAGCCATGTTTCAGCGAAGGAAGCATACGAAATCGGCCGTTGGTATGAACAATTTGGCGAGGTAGAAACAGCCTACGAATTTTATCAAAAAGCTGCAGATATTGAAGGGCCTGTTAAACATCAAGCCTTACATGCAATTGCGTTACTGAATAAAAAACAAAAAAAGTATGACAAGGCTGCTAGTACTTGGGAACACTTACTTGAAAGAAGTCCCTATCCAAAACCAACGTATGCGATTGAACTTGCTAAAATCTATGAACACCAAAGCAAAGATTATGAAAAGGCACTAACCTATGCAAAAATGGCGTATCAGCTATGGGGAGAAAAGGAAAGATTGCTCAAAAAACAAGAAAATGCAGAACGTCTTACTTTTATCAAACGAATAGAACGTTTAACGAAGAAAATCGAAGTGCGGAAATAAGTGAAAATTTCGTATTTTCAATTTCCTGGGGAAGCGCAAAAAGGGCGCATTTTCGATTTTTATCAACGATTTTCTATTTATTTTGACCTTACGAATAATCCCAACATAAAACAGTTGTCGTTTGCTAAAAAAATCATTAAACTATCTTTAGAGAAAAGTAATGGAGAGATGGAAATGGTTAGATATCTATTAGTTTTATTCTTTTTAATGATTGGCCTAACGTTTATGGTTATGAACGGCATTAGTAACGCTGTAAGTGGTGGAACGATATTCAACCATATGCTGTAACAGTCAAATTTAGGTGATTGTACTAGTACATGTTCAATGCTCCTTACATAGGGTATTAGTGAACCTAGACAAAAGGAGGAATTGAGATATGTTCTGGCCTAGACCAAGACCAAGAATGTTACCGCCTGTTGTTCACCCAACGCGCTATAATGAGAGACATCACAGATGTGAGTATATTGTTCCGGAAATTCATCCTAGCCACACGAAGAACATTACACATCATCACTATAAGCACATGCATAGCTACCCACACACGGAGTCATTCGCTGATACGGTAAGCCACCAGCATTTCCATTGCCCGCCGGGTCATCCACCGGCTCCGCGCCCGGGCTTCCCACCACGTCGTCCGTTCTTCTAATATAAATGTAAGGAAATAGCGAACTAAAATCAGTTCGCTATTTCCTTTGTCTATCAAGAATTGAAAGGAATAGATGAATATATGATAAAAGTGGTAACAGTCACAGGATACAAGTCTCATGAATTAGGCATTTTTGATCAAAAGCACCCATGGGTCACCTACATAAAAAAAGCACTTGAAAACAAAATAAGTCAGCTTGTTGAAGAGGGACTTGAATGGGTCATTATCTCTGGTCAACTAGGGGTTGAACTTTGGGCAGGAGAGGTAACAATTTCTCTAAAACAAACATATCCAGACCTGAAGCTAGCGATCTTAACACCTTTCCTAAATCAAGAGGATCGCTGGAACGAAAAAACAAAAGCCTACTATCAAGAAGTATATCAGCAAGCTGATTTTACGGAGAGTATTACCAAAAGGGAGTATACAAGCCCTGCACAGTTAAAGTTGAAAAATGATTACTTAATTGCCAAAAGTGATGCTCTTGTTGTTCTATATGATGAAGAAAAACAAGGTTCACCGTCCTATTACCTGACTCCAGCAAAAAAAAGGCAGGAAACTGAGGGATACGAGATCTTCTTTATTACCCCTGACGACCTTGAAATGATCGATCAGGAAGAACGAGAAGCTAACCCTGATTATTGGAATTAACAAATACAAATTGACAATTATTCTATCTTTTGAAAAAATAAAGTAATACGTGTAAATCAAACCAGCTTTTACGTGTCACACCACCGATTAGGTTTGTAACCTTTTCATGGCGTGCGGTCATGTATTAGCAGGTCAATTTTGATATGTAGATGACGAGGTGATAATAAATATGACAATGAATCACGATGTTCGATTACAACCAAAGGATATATTAGACAAAGAATTTAAAACCAGCCTTAAAGGGTATAATCAAGACGAAGTTGATAAGTTCTTGGATATAGTCATTCAAGATTATGAACTATACGAAAAGAAAATTGAACAATTAGAACAAGAAAACGAACAATTACGAAAACAAACAAAAAAGCTATCGGAACCTCAAACGCGGTCTACCCGTCAAACGGTATCAGCGGGTAGTACGAATTATGATATTTTGCAACGACTTTCTAACTTAGAAAAGAAGGTCTTTGGCAGTAAATTATATGATTAATAACGAAGGACTAGATGATGGTTACAGTTGCTGCCATACAAATGAAATCGAACAGACCTAACGTAAATCAAAACCGTATAGCCATGGAAAAAAAGATACGAGAAGCATCAGCAGCAGGGGCTCAAATTATTTGTTTTCCAGAGCTCAGTTATTCTAGTTACCACCTTACAACGGAGCAATTCTTTGCCATTGCTGAGCCTTCTAATGGAAACTTTGTACAATGGCTCCAAGCACTAGCAAAAGAATTAAATGTTGTGATTGTAGGCTCATTTCCTGAGATTAAAAGTGGAAATCTCTTTATCTCAGCGGTCGTGATTAATCGATCAGGAACTGTATTAGGTCTGCACAGGAAATCGTTCTTATGGGGAAAGGAAAGGGAAACCTTTACAGCGGGACCTTATATGTACCGTGTCTTTCAAACGGATTTTTGTAAAATTGGTGTGCTTATTTGTTATGATATCGAGTTCGCTGAACCTGCACGACTGTTGGCCCTACAGGGGGTCGATCTCATATTAGCTCCGTCTGTCTGGAGCAAAGAGGCTGAAATTCGGTGGGACGTGCAGTTACCTGCACGTGCACTAGATAATACATGCTTTATCCTAGGGGTAAATACAGTAGGTGAAGGAGCATGTGGGAAAAGTAAACTCGTTCATCCAACTGGAAAAGTTCTCGCTGAAGCATCTAAATCAAACGAAGACATTTTAAAAGTACCAATTGATATAAGTGAATGCACAAAAGCGCGCAAACAAATTCCATATTTAGATGACTTTCCAAAAAAATTAACGCCAGGAGGTTATACGGAGAATTAACAAGTGTCACTAGACAACGTCTAATGACACTTATTTTTTTATGTAACCCTCCCTCATGTTAATTAAATATTCAAAAATATTAAAATTTTATTACAATTTGTAATATCATCCTAAGCGCGAGAGTACGATGTAAAAAAGGCTCTACAAAAGGGGGAATTTCAAATGAAGATGAAAAAGTTTTTTTTATTTCTCGTCTTTCTACTCATGATTGCCATGATCGCCGCATGCGGGACAGGAGACGATGCAGGAACGGAGGAAACAGAAGAACCAGCTCCACAAGAGGATGCGACAGGAAGTGAAGAGGATGTTGATGAAGGTGATGCAACAGCGGAGGAAAAAGATACATACCTCGTTGTGACAGACAATAACTACATTCCATTTGAATACCTAGATGAAGAAACTGGTGAACTTGTTGGCTTTGATATCGATCTCGTACAGGCGGTCGCTGACGAAGCTGGCTTTGAAATTGAACTAGAACAAATGGAGTTTGCTGGAATTGTAGCGGCCATCGCTTCTGAGCGTTTTGACCTTGCGATTGCGGGCATGACGATTACAGAAGAGCGAGCAGAGTCTATCGACTTCTCTCAACCTTATTATGATGCTGGTTTAATTTTAGCTGTTCATGCTGACACAGAAGATATTCAATCCATTGATGATGTTGACGGAAAGGTTGTCGCTACACGTTCGGGCTCGACAAGTGAAGACTTCTTAAATGAAAACACAAATGCAAATGTTGAGGCTTTCCCGGAAATTACTGAGGCTTACCAAAACGTATTAGCTGGGCGAGCGGACGCAGTGCTATATGATGTACCAAACGTTCTTTACTATGCTGATACAGAAACGGGTGGTGAGCTTGTAGCTGTTGGTGACGTTCTTAAAGGTGAGCAGTACGGAATGGCATTTCCGAAAGGTTCTGAGTTAACAGAGAAGGTAGATGAAGCTTTAGACACATTGATGGAAGATGGCACGTATGGTGACATTTATGAAAAATGGTTTGGTGAGAGACCAGACGGAATGTAAGGATGATTCAAAAAGCGTGACAAATCGTTGTCACGCTTTTTGACTAAGTAAGAGTATACAATGATTAGAGGTGAAACGATGGCTAACCACTTTATCAATGTACTCCCCTATTTATACGAAGGAATCAAACTGACATTACTAATTACGATCGTTGGGGTAGCGATTGGCTTTGTCCTTGGTGCATTCACCGGGATTGCCAGGCTTTCAAAAAATAAGCTCATTTATGGGATTGCTACCGTATATATTGAAGTTATTCGAGGAACACCGATACTCGTGCAAATATTATTTATTTACTTTGGTCTGTCGGATTTATTTGGTATTAATCTTGATAAAATTACTGCATCGATTATCGCTATCGCTCTGAACGCTGGTGCATATATAGCCGAAATCGTCCGTGGTGGTGTTCAATCCATCAACAAAGGGCAACGGGAGGCCGGGCGTTCACTCGGCTTAACACCAACACAAACGATGCGTTACATCATTTGGCCACAAGCATTTAAACGAATGATCCCCCCGCTAGGCAATCAATTTATTATCAGCTTGAAAGATACGTCATTATTTTCCGTTATCGCGGTTGCTGAAGTTCTTTACCAAGGTCGTCAATATGCAAGTACAACATTTACGTATTTTGAACCTTATTTTATGATCGGTGTCATGTACCTTATTATTACCATTCCATCGATGTTGTTATTACGCTATATTGAACGGAGGTTAGATGTATGATAAAAGTTAAAGATTTACGTAAATCTTTTGGTGATACAGAGGTTTTAAAAGGAATTACAACTGAAATCCATGAAAAAGAGGTCGTCTGTGTTATCGGCCCCTCAGGTTCAGGAAAGAGCACATTCTTGCGCTGTTTAAATTTACTTGAGGACATGACATCAGGCCAAATTATTGTCGATGGTAGTGATTTAACGGACCCTAAAGTAGATATTAATGATGTCAGATCACGGGTCGGAATGGTGTTTCAACATTTCAACCTGTTTCCTCATATGACTGTGTTGGACAACATTACGTTAGCATTACTAAAAGTAAAGAAGATGACAAAGGGAAAAGCTGAAGAAATAGCGAAGCCGTTACTCGCGAAAGTAGGTTTAGCAGATAAAGCTGGCGTATATCCTGAAAGCCTTTCTGGTGGACAAAAACAACGGGTCGCTATTGCAAGAGCGCTAGCGATGAATCCAAAGGTCATGTTGTTTGATGAACCGACCTCAGCACTTGACCCGGAATTAGTCGGTGATGTCCTCGATGTCATGAAAGAATTAGCCGAAGAGGGCATGACGATGGTCGTCGTCACCCATGAAATGGGGTTTGCCAGGGAAGTTGGGGACCGCGTATTTTTCATTGATGAAGGCATTTTTATGGAAGAAGGTACACCGGAACAAATTTTCGAAAATCCTCAACACCCACGAACTCAATCCTTCTTAAGTAAATTATTATAGTGTCTGTTCAAAATAGGGGGGATTCCCTTTTTTTGAACAGACTCGTTGAACGGTCTCTTATAATCTTTCATTACGACATAGCACATGCTATGATTAAGCAGAGAAGGTGTTACCCAAAAAGGTAAACACCTTTTTCGCTTAGCAAAGTGTACGACCTTTTATCGTCGTGTCTAGATTAAATAGGCAATAAATTGGAGGAGATTGTTATTGGTTGAAGTATATATCGATGGGGCAAGTGCCGGGAATCCTGGACCTTCAGGGGCAGGGATCTTTATCAAAAGAGAAAATGGCGAAGTCAACCGCCATACGATTCCATTAGGTACGATGTCTAACCATGAAGCGGAATACTACGCGTTATTACATGCTCTAGACATTTGCATACATGAAGGGATAACGACCGTTTCGTTTCGTACCGATTCACAATTAATTGACGCAGCGATAGAAAAGCGTTATGTAAAGAACCAAACCTACAAACCTCTGCTTGATGAAGCATTAGCAAAAATTGAGCAACTCGAACTCTTTTTTATGAAATGGGTACCAAGTAAACAAAACCGAGCGGACGAGTTATCAAAACGTGCGATCCAATTAAATCAAACCACTGAGTAAGTGAATGGAAACAATTCCCGCTTGAACTTACGTAGAACTCTAAGCTATACTTACTATTGTCAACAGCGAGAGATAAAATTTAATAACGTTCAGGTAATCGCTACATCTTTTGATGTAGAGGAAAGTCCATGCTCGCACGACCTGAGATGGTCGTAGTGTTCGTGCCTAGCGAAACAATAAGCTAGGGTAGTTCGGTTTCGACTGAACTAACGGCAAGGAAAGCACCTAAGTCATTCCGATATGGTGTGAATCCTTTGAAAGTGCCACAGTGACGTAGCTCCTTCAGAAATGGAGGAGGTGGAACGAGGTAAACCCCTCGAGCGAGAAACCCAAATTTGGTAGGGGCACCTTCTTGACGGAATTCAACGAAGACAGAAGGACAGGTGATCGGTTTCACCTGTAGACAGATGATTGCCACCGGAGTACGAGGGTCATTCCGTTTGTAGTACGATGGGACAAAACATGGCTTATCGAACGTTATTTATCGAGTTTTATCTTGTAGACTTACAACAGAAATTACCACTTGCTTAATGTGAGTGTAATCGTTATAATAGAATATGTCTTTAATCATAAGCGTAAAGCGTTCAGGTAATCGCTGCATCTTTTGATGTAGAGGAAAGTCCATGCTCGCACGACCTGAGATGGTCGTAGTGTTCGTGCCTAGCGAAATAATAAGCTAGGGTAGTTCGGTTTCAACTGAACTAACGGCAAGGAAAGCACCTAAGTCATTCCGATATGGTGTGAATCCTTTGAAAGTGCCACAGTGACGTAGCTCTTTCAGAAATGAAAGAGGTGGAACGAGGTAAACCCCTCGAGCGAGAAACCCAAAATTTGGTAGGGGCACCTTCTTGACGGAACTCAACGAAGACAGAAGGACAGGTGATCCATTTCACCTGTAGACAGATGATTGCCACCGGAGTACGAGGGTCATTCCGTTTGTAGTACGATGGGACAAAACATGGCTTATCGAGCGCTTTTTATGATTATGATTACAGCAAGCCCTTATCCGTAAAGGGCTTTTTTATTTGCCTTAAAAGCACCGTTTGTATTCACTACATAGAACGATTATAATAGGGGAAGCATGTTTAAAATGGAATCGAATAACAAGGAGTTTACACATGGGAAAAGTTACGTTAATAGCAACCGCAACAATGGGACTTGAAGCATTAGTTGCACAAGAAGTACGCGATTTAGGATATGAAAATGTTCAAGTTGACAATGGAAAAGTTACATATGAAGCAGACGAAAGCGCTATATGTCGCTCAAATTTATGGTTACGAACAGCTGATCGAGTCAAGCTAAAGGTCGGTGAATTTAAAGCCTTTACGTTTGATGAACTATTCGAGAAAACAAAAAAATTACCATGGGCAGATCTTATTCCGGAGAATGGCGAATTTCCAGTTATCGGTCGTTCTGTAAAATCAAAATTATTTAGTGTGTCTGACTGTCAAGCGATCGTAAAGAAAGCAGTCGTTGAAAGTATGAAGAAACGGTATAAAACAGACTGGTTCAAAGAAGATGGTGCACTATACCGTATTGAAGTTGCTCTTCATAAAGATGTTGCCACATTAACCATTGATACAACTGGTACTGGATTACATAAACGTGGCTACCGCTATTTACATAGTCAAGCCCCATTAAAGGAAACGTTAGCTGCAGCGATGATTAAGCTCACAAATTGGCATCCAGACCGACCACTTGCAGATCCGTTTTGTGGGTCAGGGACGCTTCCAATTGAAGCTGCACTTATTGGTCAGAATATCGCCCCTGGCTTCAATAGAGAATTTGTCTCTGAAGACTGGAGCTGGATTGGGGATGACCGTTGGAACAAAGCCCGTCAAGAGGTAGAAGACCTTGCGAACTACGATCAGCCATTGCAAATTTTTGGTTCAGATATTGACCACAAAATGGTTGAATTAGCAAAGAACAATTCAATGGAAGCTGGTTTAGGAGATCTAATTCAATATAAGCAAATGCAAGTAAAAGACTTTCGAACCAATTTAGAATATGGATGCCTTGTTGCGAATCCGCCTTACGGAGAACGGCTTGGAGAACGTGAACAAGTTGAACAAATGTATCAAGATATGGGTGAAAATTTTAAGCGACTTGATACATGGTCATTCTATGTTCTTACCTCACATGAGGGATTTGAAAATCTTTACGGTAAGAAAGCTACAAAGAAACGGAAACTTTACAACGGAAATATCAAAACAGACTATTACCAATATTGGGGGCCAAGGCCTCCGAAAAAGTAACCGAAATAAAAGAGTCACTTCAAAGGTATGCACCTTTTGAAGTGACTCTTTTTTAGGTCAAACAATCCTCAAAATAAACAATGTTAATCATGATGAACATGGATATGCTTTGATACATAAAGTGAACTATCGTAAGAAACAGGAGGAGATTCGCTATGTATGGTTATTATCTATATCCGTTCGCTCTGCCTTCGATGTATCTCCCTGCTACACGTATGTGCTTCCATCCACAGGTAATAAGGTATGATCCGATTTATAACCAAAATCGTCGTAGGAAACGTCCCTTCCCAGACGTTGATCCTTCATCATTTATGGACTCCGCCTCAGCGTCCCAGCAATTGCTTGACAGTGCTAGTAGGCTAACAACCGCGATTTCAAATGACCGGGAATTCTCTCATCAAATCATGGATGCTGCCCAGCGATCGGATTTCGATGAGGTTGATCGTCTGATTAAAGAGGTCGGCATTCCAACAGAGGTCAAAACATCTTTTAACCCAGATCTTGTTACCTTTGAAATGAATCAGGAGGTAAACGGTATGCACTGTTGTCGTCTTGTGATGAGGCTTCGTTGGTAAATGGTGAACGTTTCCCTTTGTAAAGGGTGTTCAAAAAATCCGATAAAGATGACTGTCGATGTTCTTCGTATGCTTGCTCGTGCGATAATTAGTATACGTTCTGCGGCTCCTAGCTACACCTCTTAAACGTTCGACACACAGGACGTTGCGACTTTAGCTGGCGGTTCTTTTTGTCCTCCTTTTAACAATATTCACCTATTATTTTTTAAAAATTCCTCCATACAATATGACTGCCTTACTTTTTTAGGAGGAATTATATTTATTGTACAAATCATCGAGACAAGCTTAATACTTGGAATGTCACTTTTTACCGAAAAAGAAAACACAAATAAACAAGGAAATTATTCTTTATTTCCCATATAAAACATAAAATGAAGTGATTTTAGATCTTACCAAGAGGTTTAAAACAATTTAATAGGTAAGGGGAAATGATATGTTTGGGAGATATAACATAGGTATCGATTTAGGGACAGCAAACACATTGGTGTACGTCAAAGGCAACGGTATTGTCGTACGTGAACCATCGATCGTGGCCAAAAATATGCATACCGGAACGGTTGAGGCCATCGGTTTAAAAGCAAAACAATTAACGGACCGTACTTCATCCCATATTGTTTCCGTCCGACCGATGCAATCCGGTGTCATTGCCGATTACGACACTGCCGCAACGATGATACGTTATTTTATGAAAAAAGCATTTGAGAATAAAGGGAAGCTATTGAACGTTATGAATTGGCGAAAGTCGAATGTCATGATTTGTGTCCCTGTTGGTACGACACCAGTAGAAAAACGGGCCATCCATGAAGCTGCTAAACAAGCAGGGGCTCACAACGTCTATACAATTGAAGAACCATTCGCAGCTGCCATGGGGGCCTCACTTCCTGTTTGGGAGCCAAACGGTAGCATGGTGATTGATATTGGCGGAGGTTCAACAGAAGTTGGTGTCCTTTCTTACGGTGGCATTGTCACGAGCTCATCATTACGAATTGCAGGCGATGATATGGATGAAGCGATTATTCAACATGTAAAGAAAAAATATAACATTTGGATCGGAAAGCAAACAGCCGAAACGTTAAAGATCGAAATTGGCAGTGCGATGAAACCAGATAAAGATGAATATAAAGAAATTAGAGGCCTTGATTTAGTGACAGGGTTACCAAAAATTGTATCTGTTTCATCTACCGATATTTACGAAGCACTCATTGTGATTACGAATGCAATCGTTGAAATTGTCAAAAATACCTTAGAAAAAATCCCTCCGGAATTGGCTTCAGATGTCATCGACCAAGGGGTTGTGCTAGCAGGTGGAGGAGCCCTTTTGAGACGATTGAACACTTTAATTAGTGATGAAATTTTAATTCCGGTCCATGTTTCTGAATCACCACTTGATTGCGTTGCGGTCGGAACAGGATCCGCTTTTGAACACCTAGACCTGATTCAATCAACAATTGATAGTAAAAATAAGGAGCTGTCCCATTAGTGACTGCTCACCTTATAAGTACAATCAATACATGTTCCATTGTACATGAGGTGACTGTTCCGTACCTGGGACAGCTTCCTTTTTATTAAAAAGACTTGCAATAGTGTTAACCTGAATAACTATTGAATTTCGAAAACAATCACGTTATAGTTGAATTATGTGACTGCTGAATATTTTAAATATTTAAAATAATTAACAAAAGGTAGGATGCTATGAGTATAACAATTAATGATATGTTTATTGGGCAAGTGGCGAGTCACCGGCGAGCCTTTACTGAAACAGACGTGAAGTTATGTAATGAATTAACTCAAGATTTTAGTCCTGTATATCACGTAAACGAAAACGTGTGGAAGTGTTATTATGAAAAGCCGATCGTTCCAGGTTTACTTACAGAAGGCTTAATTACACAAGTAATTAGCCAAAAGCTTCCTGGCAGTGCCTCCATTTTACTACAAAAAGAGCTAATTTATTATCACCCCGTTCATGTTGGTGATGAGATCACCGCTGAACTGGAAGTGATTGATATCAATGAGGCACGAAATTGGGTTACACAAAAAGTCACTTGCTTTAACCAACAAGGTAATGAAGTGATTAAAGGGCAAGTTGTCATCCTCGTTTTAGAAACTGAAAGTAATTAGGTGGTTTTCATGGAAGAAATCAAAAGTAGACCAAACTCGGTGGAAACATGGGGTTATCTGACTGCTGATGAAAAAGGTATCATTCTTGAAGCAAGCCCGGATTATTGTGACCATTTTTCAGTTAAAAAGGAAGAAATCGTTGGGACTAAGATTCAACAACTCCTCAAAGAAACCTCAGCGATTAGGCCTACAGAAAGAAAACGCAAGAAAGTCATTTTTGCGAGGGTGCTTGGCTATGCTTGCTTGCTACGAATTCACCAACAAAACAACACGTTTATTTACTCGGTTATTTTCCGCGAAGATGAAGTGAACCTTTATGAAGTCCATGCATTCATGAATGCGATTGAATCGAAGAATAGATCAACAAAATCAACTTCGAACAACCATTATACTTTTGGCGACATTATTGAAGGCAGTCCGTCCATGGCACATACGAAAGAATTGGCAGCCCGAATCGCAGCAAGCCACTCCACGGTATTAATTACAGGTGAAAGTGGAACTGGGAAAGAGCTTTTTGCTCAGGCGATTCATCAATTAAGTGCAAGGAAAAAACAGCCCTTTGTGGCGGTTAACTGTGCAGCAATTCCAGATGAACTATTTGAATCGGAAGTCTTTGGTTACGAGTCAGGTGCCTTTAGCGGGGCAAAAAAGGGAGGAAAGCCAGGGAAAATTGAGCTAGCTCAACACGGAACCCTGTTTTTAGACGAAATTTCTGAACTCCCGTACCAGGCGCAGGGGAAATTATTACGCGTCCTCCAAGAGCGTGAAGTTGAGAGGCTTGGTGGCGTCGGGAGTAAATACGTAGACATTCGTATTGTCGCTGCAACCAACCGAGATTTACATACGCTTGTGCAGGAGGGGGAATTCCGCCAAGATTTATTTTACCGCTTATACGTATTTGAACTAAGAATCCCACCCTTAAGACAGCGAAGAGAAGATATACTCCCTTTATGTGATCATTTCATTGAATCCTTCAACAAACAAATTGGTAAGCAAGTAACAACCCTTTCTGAGGATATGAAGGAACGCATCGTCAATTATGATTGGCCTGGAAATGTTCGTGAACTAAAAGCGTTTATTGAACGTGGCATGAACATTGTTGAGGGGGATACGCTAACAGCTGAAAGTTTATTTTTATCTCCCGTCATAAATCTTCCTCATCCATCTGTCGAACCAAATGACCCGCCACCTCTAACACTTGATCTCAAAAAAGCTGTTGAACAAGCCGAGATTACAACGATAAAACAAGCATTAAAGGAAGCTGATGGAGACCGATCAGTCGCTTCTCAAAAGCTCAACATTCATTTAGCTAGTCTCTACCGCAAAATTGCAAAATATAAGCTGAAAGAGCGTGTTTAAAAAGTCTGTTCAGACGGAGGAAAAACAGCCTATTCGAACAGACTTTTAATAACTAACAAACCGCCAAGGGGCTTTCCGGTATGTACCTTATCACCTCAGTTAGGTGTCTGATACATGTCTGGACAGCTCCTTATTTTTATTGTCATATGTATCGATTCGCATATTAGATTTGCAGAATTTCGAAATATTATCTGTATTGCGAAAATGTTCCGATGAAAGCGTTGTTAGATCAGGATTTACACTTGGCATGGTCCTTGCAATATAGACAGGTGAGGAGGGATAAAATGGTAAGTTTTTCTTTTAGTGAGGAACAAGAAGACTTTCGTTCCATGTTAAGAAACTTTTCAATGAATGAGCTGCTCCCACACTATACAACCTGGGACAGAGAACATACACATCCAAGACATCTCTGGGAGAAGCTCGGTGAATTAGGTGTCAATGGTCTGCGCGTTCCGGAACAATTCGGGGGCAGTGCGGCTGATTGCGTAACGACCGGGATAGCCGCTGAAGAAATTGGTCGTGGAGATTTCAACTTAACGTACGCGGTGATGTTAAATGCTCTCGTTTCAGAAATTATTAACAACCATGCGACTGAACAATTAAAACAAACATGGCTCCCGCAAATTGCCTCAGGTGAAAGTATTGTTGGGATCGCCATTACAGAGCCTTCAGCAGGGACAGATGCTGCGGGGATCCGTTCCACTGCCGTTAAAAAGGGAGGCCATTATGTCATAAATGGCGAAAAGTCCGGGATCAGTGTAGCAACGATTGGAGATGCCTTTATAGTCTTTGCAAAAACTGACATCCACTCCGGAAGTAAAGGGATCAGTGCATTTGTCATCCCTACCGAGCTTGACGGAGTAGAATGTCGAGGCTATGACGATATGGGCAATGTACCGATTGGAAGAGGCTCACTATACTTATCCGATGTACACGTACCAGAAGAAAACCTGATCGGACTTGAAAACAATGGATTCATCCAGGTCATGAATGGATTTGACTTAAGCCGCCTACTCATTGGGCTTCAGTGCGTCGGTGCCGCATTGCAGAGCATCGATGAAACGATTGAACATGTGAAGACGAGGCATGCATTCGGAAAACCATTGGCAAAGTTTCAAGGCGTATCGTTTCCAATAGTTACTCATTCTACCCAGCTAGAGTTAATCAAATGGCAGGCCTATCGCGGGCTCTGGTTACGTGATCAAGACTTGAAGCACTCCGGTGAAGCATCATCAGTGAAATGGCTTGGACCTAAATATAGCCAAGAAGCGATTCATGAATGCATGCTCTTAAATGGTCATTATGCGTATACAAAAGAAATGCCACTTGAGCAAAGGTTACGTGATGTCATTGGTTTAGAAATCGGGGACGGCACAGCCCAGGTGAATCAACTCGTGATTGCACGGGATCTATTCGGAAAAGAATTCCGTCCTTATTAAGTGGAAGCTTTGTTGAGATGAATCGGGTGTTTACAGGCAAAGTTTCACGAATAAAGAAAACGATTAGCCAACAACAAGTCGTGCAATGGAAAGAGCTTACATTTGATTTTAATCAGATTTATGAAAAACGCAATTCTAAGCATGAACCTCTCATTCCTGGCATTGTATGTGAGGCCTTAATTAGTGAAGCGATTAGCAAAGAAATGAGCGGTCATTCTTATGTGATTTTAGAAAAAGAATTAATTTTCTTACACCCCGTTTCAGTTGGAAACACGATCACCGTGGAACTCGAAACCACCAATGTGAACACCGAACGAGATTGGATTACAGAAAAAATTCGTTGCTTAAATGAAGCGGGCAAAGAAGTGATTAGAGGAAGAGTTATTGTCAAGACAAAAAAACATAACTAGGAGGAATTGATATGGAACTAACAGATGTGATGTATGAAAAGAAAAATGGTATCGCCACGATTACGATCAATCGTCCCGAAGTGTACAATGCGTTTCGTGGTCAAACCGTCAAAGAATTAATTGCAGCGTTTAGAGACGCTTGGGATGATAATCGAATTGGTGCAGTGATTTTAACAGGTGCAGGTGAAAAAGCGTTTTGTACAGGAGGCGATCAAAAGAATAAAGGCGATAGTGGCTACGACGGTTCCGGTGGTTTAGGAGGTGGCATCGGTCTTGAAATCGAAGGGCTGCATCATACGATTCGAGCGATACCAAAGCCTGTTATCGCTGCCGTTAACGGCTATGCCATTGGTGGTGGTCATGTTCTTCATGTCATCTGTGACCTAACCATTGCCTCTGAAAATGCCATTTTTGGGCAAAGCGGACCTAAGGTGGGCAGCTATGATGCTGGTCTTGGCACGGCCTACTTAGCTCGAATTGTCGGCGAGAAAAAGGCAAGAGAAATTTGGTACTTATGTGAAAAATATAGCGCTGAGGAAGCAAGAGAGATGGGGCTCGTGAATAAAATCGTCCCACAAAGTGAACTGCTCGCAGCAGCAGAAGAATGGGCGGCAAAAATTGTTGAAAAAAGTCCAACTGCCATTAAAATGCTTAAGTCTTCCTTTAACGCTGACACCGCCAATATCGAAGGCATTTCTCAGCTAGCGATGGCAAGTCTATCGATGTTTTATCAAACAGATGAATCCGCAGAAGGCAGAAATGCTTTTATAGAAAAGCGACCGGTTGATTTTACAAAGTTCCGCAAGTAAAACGAAGGTCTTACATTAAAGGGGGAGATGTACTTGATGAGTTTTGAAACGATTTTAACGGATGAGTACCTTAAAACCTATGAGTCTGACTGGCCAAATCGAACGATTCTAGATTATTTATGGACAGCAATAGAAAAGGACCCCGACAAAGTAGCGATTATTGATAAAAAAAGCCGCTATACGTACGAACAGCTAGGAAAGCTCGTCGACCGTGTTGCCCTTGGATTACTTGAACTCGGTTTAAAAAAAGGAGATGTCGTCTCTTTTCAACTCCCTAATTGGAATGAGTTTGTTATTTTACACTTTGCAGCAACTAGAATCGGTGCGATCAGTAACCCACTGATCCCTATTTATCGCGACCGTGAAATCGGTTTCATGGTGAAGCTTGCTGAATCAAAAATGATTGTTGTTCCTGATGAATTCCGTGGTTTTAACTATCCAGAAATGATCGAACGACTTATGCCTGAGTGGCCGAATATGGAACACATCTATGTAGTTGGAGAAAACGTACCATCTGGAATGAAATCATTCGACTCTCTCACTCAAGTGCCATGGGAAGAGAAGAAAAATCCAGCGCTATTAGACGATATCACGCTAGACCCAAATGAACTCACCGAGATCGTCTTTACATCAGGTACAACCGGAGAACCTAAGGGAGTCATGCACACTCATAATACGGTTACACTTTCATCGCTCCTATGGATTGATCATTTATCATTAACCTCTGAAGATACGATATTTATGGCCTCCACCTTTGCTCATCAGACGGGTTTTCTATACGGTGTTCGATTACCTGTGATGCATGGAGGCACAGCCGTATATCAAGATGTATGGAACCCAAAAGAGTTCATTGAATTAATTGAGAAAAAAAAGATTACGTTCACTACGGCGGCGACACCATTTTTACAAGATACACTTCAGGTAGAAGATATTGAACAATATGATTTAAGCTCGTTTCGGTATTTTATAGCGATCGGAGCCCCGATCCCACGAACGTTAGTAAAGCAAGCAGCAGAGCAACTCCCTGGTCAGATTCTATCTGGTTGGGGCCAAACCGAAAACGGGTTAGTCACACTAACACTTGCGAATGATACCGAGGAAAAACTAACGTCGACTGATGGTAAACCATTTTCGGTGATGGAACTAAAAGTCGTTGATGAAGATGGTGAAACGGTTCCAGCCAACACCGAAGGAAGTTTACTTTGTCGAGGACCTGCCTTATTTGTTGGCTATTTAAAACGAATGAAGAAAACGAATGCCGAATTTAGTGCGGATTGGTTTGTCACTGGCGATCGTGCGGTGATGGATGAAGATGGGTACATTCGGATTACGGGACGCGATAAAGACATTATCATTCGAGGCGGTGAAAACATCCCTGTTGCCTATATTGAAAACATTATCTATGAACATCCAGATGTATCCGTCGTCCAAATTGTTGCGATGCCAGACGAACGTTTACAAGAAAAGGCGTGTGCCTTCATCAGTATGGAAAAAGGAAAAACACCGCTTACTCTTGATGCATTGAAACAATTTTTAGCAAAAAAGGGCGTGGCTAAACAATATTGGCCGGAAAAAGTGGAAATTGTCGATGACTTTCCAAGGACACCAAGTGGAAAGATCCAGAAGTTCCGCCTACGAAAAATGATTTCGGAAAAGCTTAGTCAATAATTCATCTATGAAAATCTTTGAGGAGGGGTCGAAATGGAAAAACGAGTAGCATTTATCACAGGAGCAGGTAGCGGCATCGGTAGAGAGATTGCTAAATTACTAGCCTTGCGTTCAATGAAAATTATCGTGGCAGACATCAATATCGAAAATGCAGAAGAGACGGTCGCAATGATCCAACAAAACGAAGGGGAAGCGATGGCTGTCCATTGCGATGTTTCGAGTTTAGATCGTGTAAAAACAGCTGTCGAAGAGTCGATCAGTATGTATAACAAAGTTGATGTATTAGTCAATAATGCCGGATGGGATAAGGTTGAGCCCTTTTTAAAAAGTGAGCCAGACACATGGAAAAGAATCGTTGATATTAATTTGATGGGTCAAGTGCATACATGTAAAGAAATTTTGCCCCATATGATTGATAATGGGTACGGAAAAGTCGTAAATATTGCTTCTGACGCCGCTCGAGTCGGTTCATCAGGTGAGGCTGTCTATTCTGCTGCCAAAGGTGGCGTGATGGCATTTACTAAAACACTTGCTAGAGAAATGGCACGTCATAAAATCAATGTGAATTGTGTTGCCCCTGGACCGAGTAACACACCGCTAATTGAAGAAATCGGGTCCTATAATGAAGGTCTTGTCGGTGCCCTAGAGAAAGCCATTCCTTTCCGGCGATTGGCCCAACCAGACGATATTGCTGGTGCTGTTGCCTATTTTGTCTCTGATGAAGCAGACTACGTCACAGGGCAAACATTATCTGTTAGCGGTGGGTTAACAATGGTGTAAAAAAATAGTTAAGCAATATCCGTTAAAACGACTAGGCACAGCTGTGATATTACAGGTACGATTCTCTTTTGTTATCCCCTTATTCAGGTTGGATCACCGGCCAAGTCATTTCTGTACATGGCGGACACTCCATGTTTGGTTAAGTTTACTTATATAGAGAATTTTGACAGTCCTAAACAGGTTAAAGTACCAAATAGGACTGTCACATTTTTTATAAGAATATTTTAGGCATGTTTTAGTCATGATAATAAGAGTAGGAGGGATGTAATCATGACAAATAATGGTGCACAATACGGCTATAACGACCTAAAACAAGTAGAAATGGCAATAAAATCCGCCCAGCGTATGGTAGGACAAGCGACAATGAGTATGGATGAAGATCAATTACACGCAGCAACTGATGCATTAAACCAAGCGAAACAGCAATATCAACACGCACTGTCACACCAAACCGGTGTCGATGAACAATTCTTTGAAATTTCCTCTGAACTCATTGATCGAATTGATGAACAGCTAAAAGAAGCCAAACAATAAAACAAAAAGGAGCCTTCGCTATGGTTTGACCTTAAACGAACGGCTCCTTAGTTACAATGTCATGACGAACCCGGGTGATTTAGATCATCAATCGCTGAATTTTCAAAGCTTACAAAATCCATATCGTCATTATAATCGATCGTCATTCCGTCTAGGTACCAAAAATCATCCTCCGTCACAAAGAACTTTGCGTCTTGCTTTTCAATGATATATGATGATTCACTTGGTTGCTCCTTCATCACACCAACTGAAAACCCACCTGATCCAACTCCGCCGACTCTCACATAAAAACGTAACGACTCACCAGGTTGTAAAGGTATTTCTTCTTTATAAAAACGTGCCGCTTCATCGGTAATTGTAAATTTCACAAAACCCCTCCTGTGTATTCACTTCCGTTACAAGGATAACAAAAATCACAGATAAATAAAACGAATGAATAGCCATGTAGGTCGAACCTTCGTTATAATGAATACAGCAATTCCATAACTAATACATAGATGACTTAGTGAATGAGCCGAAAGGAAGTGCGAACATGGCAGATGTTAAAATGGTAGAAAAAGACTTTTTAACCTACGTTCAAAAAATGGAAAACTACGGTGAGGCCCTAGCTCTACTTGCGTGGGATTCACGTACAGGTGCCCCGAAAAAAGGAATTGAACAGCGTTCACAGGTGATTGGGACACTATCAACCGAAGTGTTTAAACAATCGACGTCAGATCAGATGGCTGAATTCCTACAAACGTTAAACAATGATGAAGCAAGGCACCACCTGTCTGAAATCACGACCAAAACCCTTGACGAATGCCAAAAGGAATTTGACCGCAATTCAAAAATCCCTGAAGAAGAGTATAAAGAATTTGTGATCCTGCAATCAAAAGCAGAGGCTGCGTGGGAAGAGGCGAAGGAGAAGGCTGATTTTTCTGCTTTCCAGCCCTACTTAGAAAAGATCGTGGAAACGATCAAACGCTTTATCGACTATTGGGGATATGAAGGGAATAAATATAATACGTTATTAGATGATTACGAGCCTGGTGTGACCGTAGACATTTTAGATGATGTATTTGGAAAGCTACGGGATCAACTCATCCCGCTTGTTAAGGGGGTTACCGAAAGCAAGCAGCCAAAAACAGACTTTTTGTTCGAGCGTTTCCCAAAGGAACAACAACGAGCGTTTAGTTTGGACATTTTAAGACAAATGAACTATGACTTCAATGCTGGCCGACTTGATGAAACGGTTCACCCATTTGCTATTGGTTTAAACCCAAATGATGTGCGTGTGACGACAAAATATGATGAAAACGACTTCCGCACCGCAGTTTTCGGGACGATTCATGAGGGTGGTCATGCCCTTTACGAACAAAATATTTCAGAGTCATTAATTGGGACACCGCTAGCCGACGGAACATCGATGGGGATTCATGAGTCTCAATCATTATTTTGGGAAAACTTTGTTGGTAGACATCCGGGATTTTGGGAGCATAATTATGAACGGCTAAAGACTCATGCAAACGGTCAATTCGATCAAGTGAGTAAGGATGAGTTTTACCAAGCAATCAATGTTGCCGGTCCATCATTGATTCGAATTGAAGCCGATGAGCTGACATATGCCTTGCATATTATCATTCGTTACGAAATCGAAAAAGCATTGATCAATGATGAAATTGAAGTAAAGGACTTACCAGAGATCTGGAACAATAAGATGGAGGAGTATTTAGGCATTCGTCCATCACATGATGGTGAAGGTGTTCTTCAGGATGTCCACTGGTCTGACGGTTCGTTTGGTTATTTTCCATCCTACGCCCTTGGCTACATTTATGCAGCACAGCTTCAAGCAGCGATGAAAAAGGATCTACCCAATTATGACCAACTGATTACTGACGGAAACCTTACTCCGCTTCAAGAGTGGTTAACCAACCATGTCCACCAATTCGGCAAATTAAAAACGCCAGTAGAAATACTAAAAGATATTACAGGGGAAGGGATAAACCCGGACGATCTCGTTCAATATCTTAGTGAAAAATATCGTAATCTCTATCAATTCTAACCACATCGTACGATGGAATGACTCCAGCGATAGAGGGTCGGGGGCCTATGCTATAAAGCGTATTTAAAAAGGGTTTTGCAATGGCTCCACTCGCTGTTTGCCTGCTAGGAAAAACACTCCTAGTAGGCTTTTTAAAAAGCTGCAGCGGCTCCGCTCATTGCTAGAAGAGATAATCCACCCTTGTAATGTTTGAATTTTCATTATATTATGAATTATACAGTTGTTTTAGTCATTTAATACTGACTGGTTAGTATAATAGAAAAGAAGATTTCATCGAATAAGAAAGGGTGGATGGTATGACAAAGTCATATGAAAAAGATTTGTCTCTAAAAAATATGGTGCCAACGTTTGATTCCGTTGAAGAAGAACGACAGCATTTAAAAGAACGACTGGCCGGTGCTTTTCGGTTATTTTCCAAGTTTGGATTTGATGAAGGGGTTGCGGGCCATATTACAGCGCGGGACCCTGAAAAGGATAATCACTTTTGGGTAAACCCGTTTGGTATGCACTTTAGCCAGATTAAGGCTTCTGACCTTATTTTATGTAACCATAATGGTGATGTCGTAGAAGGGGATAAGCCTGTCAATCGAGCTGCATTTGCGATTCATTCACAAATTCATGCGGCTAGACCCGACGTGATTGCTGCAGCACATGCCCACTCTGTCTACGGAAAAACATGGTCCACACTTGGACGGCTTTTAGACCCAATCACTCAGGATGCATGTGCGTTTTACGATGATCATGTCCTATTTGATGACTATACTGGTGTTGTCCTAGATACGGAAGAGGGAAAACGCATTGCCGAATCACTTAGCAATCATAAAGCCGCGATCTTACGAAATCACGGTTTACTGACAGTAGGGAAAAGTGTTGATGAGGCCGCATGGTGGTTTATTACGATGGAACGTTCGTGCCAATCCCAATTAATGGCCGAAGCGGCAGGGGCACCGGTTTTAATTGATAAAGACTATGCCAAAGTAACAAAGAAACAAGTGGGCTCTCAATTAGCAGGATGGTTTAGCTTCCAACCCTTGTGGGACCGAATCGTGAAGGAACAACCGGATTTATTAGAGTAAAAAAATAGAGTCGAATTGGAGGGAAAGTCATGAGTGGTTATGGAAATATCATCCAACACCAAATTTACTCCCAACCATCAGTCGAGAAAGAGGAACAATACCCCGTCGCATTTGAAGACTGGGAAAAGCTTGCTAGAGAAAAGTTAAAAGATGGTCCATTTTGGTATGTAGCCGGTGGGGCTGGCAGCGGAGAAACTATGAAAGCAAACCGGGACGCATTCACAAAGCAAAAAATACAACCACGCATGTTAAATGATGTTGACGAGCGGGATTTATCAGTTACTTTATTTGGTCAGACCTTTCAAACACCCATTCTTTTAGCGCCCGTCGGTGTGCAATCGATCGTTCATGATCAAGGCGAACTTGCATCTGCTAAAGCTGCATCAAACATGAATATCCCATACATTACAAGTACTGCCTCATCATACACGATGGAAGAAATTGCTGATGTTATAGGGGAAGGACCACGCTGGTATCAACTATATTGGGGTAAAGATGAGGATGTCACTGCTAGTATGCTTCATCGGGCAAAACGTGCAGGCTATACAGCACTCGTCGTTACGCTAGATACACCAATCCTCGGCTGGAGGGAAAAGGATTTAGAACAAGCATACTTACCTTTTTTACAAGGAATTGGCATTGCTAACTACTTATCTGACCCTATGTTTTGTTCAAAGTTAGAAAAATCTCCTCAAGAAGATAGGCGCGCAGCCATTGAATATTTCTTTAAGATATTTTCTAATGCCCGTTTAACATGGTCAGACCTTGCCTTCTTACGTAAACATTGGGACCTTCCAATCATTTTAAAAGGTATTATCCACCCTCGTGATGCTGAATTAGCCCTACAATACGGTGTTGACGGTATCATCGTTTCTAACCACGGAGGTCGCCAGGTTGATGGTGAGATCAGCACGTTGGATGCGCTTGAGAGCATATGTCATGTGATTGGAGGGAAAATCCCCGTTTTACTAGATAGCGGGATTCGTAGAGGTTCGGATGTTGTAAAAGCGAGTGCCTTAGGTGCCTCTGCAGTGTTACTTGGAAGACCATTTGTATATGGATTAGCTGTCGGTGGTGAAGAAGGGGTAAAGCATGCCATTCGTAATATTATAGCCGATACAGACCTGACACTAGCTTTATCTGGTCGGAACTCGATAAAAAACCTTGATCGTTCCCTACTATCGAATGTACCAGATGCTCAATCAACGGTTAGAAGCGAGTCATTATGAAACAATTTCATTGATTGAAAAAAGATCAAACAAGTGAGCCTTGACAAAGAGGGGGGACGAAAATGAAAATTGCCATAATTGGGGCAGGAGCCGTTGGTGGTTTTTACGGCGCATTGCTTTCAAGGGCAGGGTTTGACGTTACCTTTGTCGCTAGAGGGAAACATTTAGAAGCAATGAATACGTCTGGTCTTCATGTTCACTCGTCACAAGACCAATTTACAATAAACGGAAAGTTTACGAGTGATTTCAAGGAGTTAGAAACTGCTGATTTATTATTCTTTACCGTTAAGTCCACAGAAACAGAAGAGACAGCAAAAAAATTACGTCCGTTCTTAAAAGAAGATGCGGGTATCCTGACGCTACAAAATGGTGTTGACAATGAGGAGACCCTCGTTAACATCCTCGGTGCTAACCGCATCGTCTCAGGTTTAACGTATATATCAGCAATTATTGACAAACCAGGTGTCATTTACTCTGCGCACCCTTTGCAAACAATTATTTTCGGAGCCCCTTCAAAAGCTAGTATGCACCATGTGCCTACATTCGCAAACGCATTAACAGAGGCTAATATCGACTATCAAATTTCTGAATCCATCATAGTGAAAAAGTGGGAAAAACTATTATGGAATGCCACATTTAATCCATTATCAGCAGCCTCACTTGCCACTGTTGGAGATATTCTCGACGATAGACCATTACGCAAGACTGCAGAAGCTGTTCTATCAGAAGTTTTAACGATTGCAGACCGGTTAGAGATTCACCTGCAAAGAGATTGGGTCTATCAAATTTTTTCAGCTTCAGAAATTGCTCGTAACCATAAAACATCGATGCTCCAAGATCGAGAAAAGGGTAAGGTCATGGAGGTTGAATCGCTTTGTGGGTACTTTATTAGAAAGGGCCATGAACTAGGGGTTAGAACACCTACGATTGAAACAATATATTCCATTCTATCCTCCATAAATAAACAAACACTTGGCTCAACTCACCAATCATTATCACATTCTACTAATTCCTCCTAAACATAGTGAGGAATTTTTCTTGTTTTATTTTTACTAGTATCGTTTAGTAAATAGAATACCATCACACCCCCAAAAAACTGGCAATTCCCAACCATTTTCTGTTATACTAAGGGTTATTAACAATGTAGTACAGTAAAGGATTAAGGGAGAGTTTTTTATGGACACGCCTATGTGGAAAGAAGCGGCACTCGCACGTATTACAGCGTTCTTCAAAACCAATGAAGAACAAATATTAACTCACTGGTTAGGACAAGCGCGAATCCATGAGGGAGACCCTTATTACGAAGAGATTATTAAAAATGGGAAACGTACATTTCAATTAGTCTATGACTATATTAAACATCGCGACACCGATCAAATCATTGAACTAACCAAGAAAATTGCCAGTGAACGGATACAAGCTAATGTAAATATTAGTGAATTTGTTCATAACATTAATTTAGGCCGTTCGTTAGTCGTTGATGCCCTATCCCACTCCTTACTTTCACGCCACGATATAAGTGAAGGGATATTCATAGTCAATGAATTGTTTGACTCTTACCTTTATTATGCTGTGAGGGAATATACAAAACAAAAGGATTCGATTATATATGAAAAAAATAAATTTATCCAAGAAATGCATTCTGATCGCTTGACCGTATTAGGACAAATTGCGTCGAGTTTTGCCCATGAATTTCGCAATCCACTAACATCAATACATGGTTTTATCTCATTACTAGAACAAAAATATGGAAAAGTGGATGAAGATAATCGTTTTTATTTCCAGGTTATTGATCGTGAAATCGAGCAATTAACAAAGAAAATCAACGAATTTCTATATTTGTCAAAAGTAAAGAGACATGACGATGAGATTGAGACATTCGACTTGTCTGAAATCGTAAGAGAAATGATTGACTTTATGTATCCACGTTTTGTAGATGAACAAATTACAGTAAACGTTGATATTAATGAAGGTTGTTTAGTACAAGGCATTATCGAGGAGTTAAAACAGGTTGTCTTAAATATCATTAATAATGCGGTCGAGGTTCTCACACACATCAATCGAGAGCGGGTTATAGATATTACCTTATCACATACGGAGACCTCGATTTCATTGGTTATTGCTAATAATGGAGAAGAGATCCCGACCCACTTACTAGAAAACATCTTTGAACCGTTTATAACAACAAAAGAGTTAGGTACGGGGCTAGGGCTATCCGTCGTTAAACAGATCATTGAAAAGCATAACGGAAAAATCGACGTTGATTCTACCCATAAACATACTAGCTTTACCATTGATTTTGAACCTGCAGATAATAATTAAATCAAAATATAAAGTTGACGGTAATTTTATTATGTAAACTGAGATGGTCATATATAAATATGTAGTTAAAAAAGGAGCCGAGTTCACGGCTCCTTTTTCCTAACCACTGCTTCTTTCGTATCAGCTTTAAGCTCTAGGGTCGAAACGATTTTACTTTTTCAGAGACACCCCATTTACCTGAGATTTCAACTTAGCAATTTAATCGAGCGAATAAATTGTTCAATGTTATCACCTCGGGAGGATAGACGAAAACAAAATCTTCGAAACCTGTTTAATACGAAAGAATCTTTTTGGTTAGTGAGAAAAGCAATGTTTGCTTCCTCGCTACTTATCATATCCGGATTATAGAAAAACATACTCTTTTTTAAAAGAAAATATTGTCAAGTTAAAATCGGATAATATTTGTGCACTGAGGGATACCAAAGAGAGAAGCGAAAATGAGGAGGTACACATGGCAAACGAAGAATTATCCTATATGGAACGAATGGAAAAGTTGTATGTTTTAAAAGAAACGCAACAGTTGCTTTTGCAGAAATTAGGAGAATTAAAAGAAAACAACGAACCACACGACTCAGTTGAAGACGATCTACGAAAGATTGAGCAAGAAATTGATCTCTATACAGGTGGCATTCCAGCAGAAGAGGCCCAAGGGTTAATCAATGAATCCTTAATTAACCCCGCAACGTTAATGGAAGGTGAGTAAACGTCCACGAATATTCTTGGGCGTTTTTTTGATATTAGTTTACCATAATTCCATTATGTAATCTTAGTCTAATAAGGAAACCGCTTTTTTCTTCATATCTTTTTGGACGTGTGCATAAATTTGGGTCGTTGCCACAGATTCATGCCCAAGTAAATTTTGAACTGTTAACACATCGACACCGCGATAGACAAGCTCTGTTGCAAAGCTATGGCGTAACTTATGGGCAGTAATAGGCTTATACGCTAGAAAAGGTAAATGCTTTTTGGCTCGTTTAATGTGACGCTGAATCATTTTTTGAATCGCATTAATGGTTACGTTATTTTTATATGCTTTCGTTGTAAAGTCAAAGCCGATAAACAAGGACTCTTCTGCATGTTTAGGTCTTGCATAATTAGGAATGGATTGTACGTACTCATCAATCATTTCCAACGTTCCCTCACTTAATGGAATGGTACGCTGTTTGTTTCCTTTACCTGTTACGGTTATTTCCTTGTCAATGCGATTTAAATCCTTCACTCGTATACGGCAAAGCTCTGATATTCGTACTCCCGTCATAATCAGCATATGAATGATCGCCACATCCCTTTTTTTAAATCGTTCATGGAAGGGGCGCTGGCGTATCGTTAATCCTTCATCCGATAAAATAAAGGAAAGTAGTTCGGTATATTCATCCCTCTGCAAATAAATCGGATCTCGTTTTGCTACTTTCGGTCGTTCAATACCTTCAACTGGGTTCGTAGAGACCAAATTCCGTTGCTTTAAATAATCAAATAACGATTTAAGCGCCGATAGTTTTCGGTTAACTGTTTTTGCATTGTTCTCAGCATAAAGAGAGAGGTGTTGAATGTAATTTTCAACGCCTTTTTGATCAATTTCAATAAAATCGTCCAATGAGATCTCACTCATCTGTAGATCTTTTTCACCAGTGGCATGCTTTACGTAATCAAAGAAATATTTATAGTCATACAAATAGCGTTGAATCGTAGCTTTTGAGAAACCAAGAGCAATGCGGCTCATGATGTAATCTTGAATAAAAGAGGGCATTTCTATTAAATAGCGATACTCATCCTGAATATGATCGGGTATCGCTAGTTGTTGATTGTGTTCATTTTGCTTTTGTTCGTTAAGTTTTGCAAATATTGACATTGCCGTTCCACCTCACACAAATCGCAGATTAATAGTTCCATGAAATATATGTTTCATAGAACTATTATATGAAAATTAGAATTAAAATGGAAGGGAGTTGTTCGATAACTTTCAATTAACTAATGAGAGTAGGAGCCTATTAAAATATCAAAAATAGGAACGATATATACCTTTGTTTCAAAAATCAATCCTCATTTTTGATGAAAGAAAGCATTTCAATTCCTCACTTTTGATGTATGAATAAAAACGTACAAACTGTAAAATAACAATTAACTAAATATTCAAAAAAATATATAAGGGGGATTTATAATGACCAGATCAAAAATCTTGTATTTTGCACTATCTGTTTCTTTCTTGATTTTTCTAACTGCATGTGGAAGTTCTTCAGATGATGTCAGTGCTGAAGGAGGAAGTAATCAAAATGATGATGAAATCAAAATTACCCTTGCTCACATAGCACCTGATCAACACTCCTATACGTTAGGTATAAACGAATTCATAGAGGCTGTTGAGGAAGAAACGGATGGAAGAGTAACATTTGAAGTATTCGGTAATGGGCAAATTGGAGGTGAAAGAGAAGTCGTTGAGCAAGTTTCATCAGGCTCAATCGATATGACTATGGCTACATCAAGTCCCACTGCTGGGTTCTCAGAAAACTTAGCTGTCCTAGAATTACCTTTCCTCTTTGAGAACTTAGAACATGTGTATGCTACATTGGATGGTGAAATTGGTAAAGAGATCTTAGAGGAATTAGCAGAAGCTAACTTGAAAGCCTTTTCATTCTGGGAAAGAGGGTTTAATCACTTCGGAAACAATGAACGTGAGGTTACACATGTAAATGATATGGAAGGGTTACAAGTTCGATCCGCTGAAAATGATGTATCAGTAGAAACATATCGGGCACTAGGAGCGGATCCTACTCCGATTGCTTGGCCTGAAGTATACACTTCCTTACAACAAGGTGTGGTTTCAGGATTGGATAACGGGATTGGTGTACTTGAAACAACGGGTGTTCACGAGGCGCTAGATTACCTTAGCTTAACAGAATTTTTCTATACTTCAGCAGTTTTAATGATGAACCAGGATACATTCAACTCTCTTCCTGCAGATATCCAGGAAGTATTTGAGAGGTTAGGTAAGGAGTACGCCCATAGACAACGAGAAATAAATCAGGAACTAGAACAAAAGCAACTCGCGAGCATGGAGGAACACGGGATTATCGTCACTGCAAACTCTGAAATTGATACCGATTCTTTTAGAAACCGCATGAGCGGAGTGTACGATCAATTCGAAGATCGTTTTGGTAACTATGTTGAAAGAATAAGAAATGTAGAATACTAATTAATTATTTTGAAGAGGTGAGTACGGATATGTTCTCACTTCTTTATTCATTAAGAACTTCTTATATAAACTTTTGGAACTTTAAGAGAGGTGTGTTCAATGTGGAAAAGAAGTATAGCACATTTGAATCGAACAATTGAAAACATAACTTGTGTTCTCCTTGTCATTATGGTCTTGCTAGTATTCATTCAAATTGTATCACGAGCTGCTTTTGGATCATCGTATGCATGGACTGAAGAAATAGCCCGATTTTTAATGATTTGGATCACGTTTTTAGGTGCTAGTGTTGCTTTTCAATATGGCAGTCATATCAGCATTGACTTTTTTATAAGCAAATTAAAACACAGGATAGCAAAATGGGTACAACTTATCGCGTCATTAGCGATTGTCACATTCCTATTAATCTTGTTAGTGAAAGGATATCAAATCATTGAGACTTCTATGATTCAACGTTCCGCGTCATTACGAATTCCTATGGGGTATGTTTATACGATCATGCCAATCAGTGCCGTTCTTATGCTGATGAATGTCATAGACGTCTCAATCAAAGTATTTCGAATTCACCCAACAGATATAAGCAAAGCTGAGAAAGGGGAGACATAAACAAATGATAACTTTACTGTTTATTTTATTATTGGTTTTATTCGTTATCAATGTCCCGATTGCATTCGCATTGGGATTATCAACCATAACTGTTTTTTGGTTGAGTGGTGATATTCCATTAATGGTATTGCCGCAACGAATGTTTGCAGCTTTAGATTCCTTCCCTTTAATGGCAGCTCCCTTTTTTATACTTGCTGGGAAATTAATGGAACATGGTGGTATTTCCGTCCGCCTAGTAAATTTCGCCAAAAGTCTTGTTGGACAAATGAAAGGTGGGCTAGCCCATGTTTCTATCATCACATGTATGCTTTTCGCTGCTTTGTCTGGATCAGCGGCTGCAACTACAGCAGCTGTAGGTTCGATTCTCATTACAGCAATGGTAAAAGAAGGTTATGATCGTAACTTTTCATCTGCCATCCAAGCAGCTGGGGGCACTACAGGTATCGTTATACCACCAAGTGTTCCACTGGTATTGTATGGGGTTGCAGCTGGCGCCTCTATTAGTGATTTATTTATCGCAGGGATTATCCCCGGACTATTAATTGGACTATCTTTAATGGTTGTTGCTTTTATCATTTCACATGTTAAAGGATATGGCAGTAACCTTGAAAAGACTAGTCTTAAGAAGATTCTAGTGTCACTAAAAGAGTCGCTTTTCGCATTACTTATGCCAATTATTATCTTAGGTGGTATTTATGGGGGAATTTTTACACCAACAGAAGCTTCTGTAGTTGCCGTGGTTTATGGGTTTTTAATTGGCATTTTTGTCTACCGTGAACTTTCTCTAAGTGTTATGAGAAGAATTTTAATCGAATCATCAATTACTTCATCCGTTATTTTACTTGTTATTTCGACAGCCTCTATCTTTGGAATGTTGCTCACGAGAGAACAAGTTCCTCAATCGTTTGCTAACCTTTTTGCCACTTTAGATTTGTCGCCAATCATTATTATTTTATTGATTAACCTTTTCCTTCTGATTGTTGGTACCTTTATGGAAACGATTGCATCCATAATTATTCTTACGCCGATTTTATTACCTGTGGTAACAATGATAGGGATGGACCCGGTTCATTTTGGCATAATCATGGTTGTTAATCTCTCAATCGGATTAATTACCCCTCCTGTTGGTATTAATTTATTTGTCGCTTCCCAGGTTGGTCAAGCGAAGTATGAAGGTGTTGTTCGGGCGATATTACCATTCTTACTGATGATGATGATAAACATTTTAATCATCACATTCGTACCAATCTTAAGTGTTGGTATATTAGAGATGTTTTAGGTTTAATAGTTTCCGTTACGAGTATAATGACCACTAAGCAACCCACTTTAAATGACATCTCTCACCATTCATCAAATTGATTTCGAAATGGAAGTTTTGTAAATAAAGGTAAATAATCATAAAGAACTAATCCATTAATCCTGCACAGGCAGAATTAATGGATAAATAGATTAAGGAGTCTGTTTCCTTTGAGAAAATGAATGATCTCACGTGTTAAAGGCCGTTTAACAACAAAAAAGCTGTTGAACGGCCTATTTCTTTACTTTTCAGTATGAACCAGACCCAAATTCAATTATTTCTTATACGAGAGATTAACAATCACAATATAGGATAACAGGGCTATATTAAGAATTTATCTTGGTAGCCCTTTATCCTATGAGAACATAATAATACACTTTATTGTTTTAATATTATAAATATTTAAATATATCTCTTTATTTTTACTGATAAATCAGAGATAATTTATATATATTTAACAAACTCAAGGGGGCGATGAAATGAATATTGCTGTGATTGGAGCAGGAGCAGTTGGTGGATTTGTAGGAATGATGTTAAAAAAAGCGGGGCATGACGTGACCTTTCTTGCTCGTGGGAGACACTTAGACGCCATGAGAGAACAAGGCTTAACCCTTCACCATCAGCATGGTACATTTACTGAGCATGACACATTTACGAATCAGTATGAAGAGATTAGTAAGGCTGATCTCTTACTCTTTACCGTTAAATCAACCGAAACAAGACAGGCCATTGAACTGATCAAACCTTACAAGAAGGCTAACGCATTTGTGTTAACACTACAAAATGGGGTAAACAATGAAGAGATATTAGCTGATGCGTTTGGGGAGACTCACGTTCTATCCGGTGCGGCTCATTTATCAGCAAAAATTGAGGACCCAGGTGTGATTAGACAAGAAGGGGAACATATTTTCTATATCGGTGGATTACATCCTGCCCAAGAATCATATGCAGAAGAAGTAGTACGCGCTTTACAAGAAGCTGAGGTCCGTTGTAAATTATCTTCAGATATTATGCGACGTAAATGGGAAAAGTCGCTCTGGAATGTAACCTTTAATCCACTTTCAGCAATCACAGGAGCTAAGGTAGGAGAAATTCTTGACGATCCTAAACTATTGCAAACATCGAAACAGGTTTTCGCTGAGATGCTACATATCAGTAAACTAGCAAACATTGATATAAGTGAAAATGCTGCTGAACGTGTGTTTGCTGATGCTGCGTTAGTCAGAAATCATAAAACATCCATGTTACAAGACCGAGAGCAACGAAAACGTATGGAAACCGAATCATTATGTGGCTATTTCGTTAAGCTTGGACGCTCTAAAGGTTTAGATGTCTCTGTCTTAGGTACGATTTATTCAGTCTTAACCTTTATTGATCAAGCGGGGTGAACCATAGATGAAAATAAAAGAGATCACCGCTTTACCATTTCCTATTATCGTTACAGAAGAAGACGGGCTGATCAAAGACTATAATCATAATGCCCAACAGGTTCTTCAAACCATTGCTAGAGGAGAACATCTAACAAAATTAGTAAAGACAATTTATGAGAGTAAATCGTACCAACTCGTTTCATACAAAGGTAAAAACTATCTACTCCTCTCGAAAACTGAAGACACTGAAATCTTCTATATGCTGTTTAACGGTGACGATCATTACAATTTAATGGAAAAACTAAAAGAATTGGATAAATCGAACCGTGAGTTAGATGCTATTATTGAAAACTCTTATGATGGCATATATATCACTGATCGTGACGGAATGACATTAAAAACAAATTCAGCAATAGAACGAATTACCGGTATCCCTAAACATTATTACGTCGGGAAAAACATCAATGAATTGATCAGACGGGGTATTTTAAAAGCATCCGTAACTCCAAGAGTTGTTGAAACAAGAGATACTGTTAGCTTAGTTCAAAAAAACCATAATCAAAAAGAAACATTATTAACCGGTAGCCCCATTTTTAATGAAGAAGGTGAAATTGAAAAAGTTGTTACCAATATCCGTGACCTTTCTGACCTTAATAAGTTAACGGAACAGTTGAATAAAGCCCAAAAATTAAATGAAAAATATAAACACGAATTAGAAAAATTGAAAGCGCATACCAGGCAAGATCCACACATTATCTTAAACAGTAAAAAGATGCAAGAACTTTTTACGATTGCAGAACGTTTGGCCAATGTCGATACAACCGTTTTAATTCTTGGTGAAACAGGTGTCGGAAAAGATGTGTTTGCAAGGCACTTATACCGAGTCAGCAACCGCTATGATCAAGGAAAGTTTATCAAAGTCAACTGTGGAGCCATCCCTAAAGACTTGCTTGAATCAGAACTATTTGGGTATGAAGCTGGCGCCTTTTCTGGTGCAAATCGATCCGGCAAACCCGGAATGTTCGAATTAGCTGATCAAGGCATCCTGTTTCTAGATGAGGTAGGTGAGCTACCACTAGCCCTGCAAGTAAAATTATTACGAGTCCTTCAAGAAAAAGAGATTCAACGAGTTGGCGGTACAAAAATGAAAAAGGTTAATGTTAGGGTGGTTGCTGCTACCAATCAGGATCTCAAACAAATGGTTCGCGATGGTGAATTTCGCGAAGACCTTTACTATCGATTGCATGTTGTACCTGTATCGATCCCACCATTGCGAGAGCGTCGAGACGACATTTTACCACTGGTCCAATATTTCATTGACCAAAACAATCAAAAATATGAAATTTCAAAGTCCTTTGACCGAGACCTAAAAGAGTTCTGCTATCATTATCATTGGCCCGGCAATGTAAGAGAGTTATCCAATTTAGTGGAGCGATTGATGCTAACCGTTCCTACTAAAGTTCTTAAAAGAAAGGATTTACCTGACGAGTACCACACAAAGGAAGAACAAGTGACGATGACGATCGTTGATGATCAGCCACAACCAAAAATAAAAAAACTAAAAGAAGCCGTGGAAGACGCTGAAGCAGAAACATTACGTCAAGCTGCACAAACATGGAAAACAACCTATGAAATTGCTAAACAATTAGAAACAAGCCAAGCAACCGTCGTCCGTAAACTAAAAAAATATCACATTTCGTTTGAATAAAACCGACACGAGTGACGATAACGATTCAATAATGAATTATAATTCATTATTGAATCGTTATTTTTGTTAATTTTCAGATTATTAATTCAAAAATGAATTACATGTCTATTTTATGAACTAGAAAGCGCTTACTCTCGCTTTTTTTATTTTTGGCACAGCTTTTGCATTTATAAAGAGTGAAAGTAGCAATCATCACAATTTAGGGGGGACTCACATGATTAGCTTTGAACTGACAGAAGAACAAAAAGAATTTCAAAAACTAGCACGCGACTTTGCACGAAATGAAATTAGACCCGTTGCACACATTTACGATGAAACCGAGGAAATGCCTTGGGAAGTGATAAAAAAAGCTGCAAAACTCGGATTAACATCCTATCGTTACCCAGCTGAATATGGCGGGCTTGGAATCAATGATCCTGTCACATCACTAATCATCACTGAAGAATTATATTGGGGATGTGCAGGAATTGCAACAGCGATTAACGGTACAGGGTTAGCAGCGACAGGAATTATGGTAGCAGGAACAGAGGAGCAAAAGAAAAAATACATTCCATTATTCTGTGACCCTGATCAACCTCGACTAGGAGCGATGGGTCTGACCGAACCAGGCTCAGGGTCAGATGTAGCAGCGATGGCGACAACAGCTGTGCGTGATGGTGATGAATATGTCTTAAATGGCACAAAGCAATTTATCACGAATGGTGGTATCGCTGATGTCCATGTCATTTTTGCACAAACCGATAAAGAAAAAGGCTGGGATGGCATTGCCGCATTTGTAATCGACAAAGATACGCCTGGCTTATCGATGGGACAAAAGGAACGAAAGATGGGCGTAAGAGCTTCACATACGGCACAAGTGATCTTAGATGATTGCAGAATCCCACTTGAAAACCGATTAGGTGGAGAGCCCGGTACACCAGGAGCAATTAGTGGCTTAGGAGCATTGAAAATGTTAGAAGCGACTCGCCCATCCGTTGGTGCAGCTGCTTTAGGTATTGCAAGGGCAGCTTATGAATATTCACTAGATTATGCAAAAGAAAGAAAACAATTTGGTAAACCGATCATTAAAAACCAAGCGATTGCCTTTAAACTAGCTGATATGGCAACCGAAATTGAAGCTGCCCGTCTTTTGCTTTGGAAAGCAGCTTGGATGGTTAAAGAAAAACAACCATTTTCTCGTGGGGAAGGAAGCATGGGGAAATTATTCGCAGGCGATACAGCTGTAAAAACAGCAATGGAGGCGATTCAAATTCTTGGAGGCTACGGCTACATACGAGAATATCCTGTTGAAAAATTTGCTCGCGACGCAAAAATTTATCAAATCTGGGAAGGAACTGCAGAAATTCAACGCCTCGTCATTTCAAGATTAATCGAAAAAAATGGATAATAACCTTATCCATGTAGAAAGGGGCTAAAATATATGGCTCAGATTGAACATCCTCCTTCAAAAACAGGTCCATTTTCAACTAAGGTAGGATTTGTCACGGAGAAGTCAACCCAGAACGAAGTTGAAACCATCCTAAAAATTGAAGATCATCATTTAAATGCAAAAGATATCGTACATGGTGGTGTCATTGCAACAATGGTTGATAACATCATTGGAGATACGCTAGCTACAACCCTCAACTGTACAGTCGTAACGATTAATATAAACATTAACTACCTCTCAGCAGCTAAACGTGGAGATGAGCTGATCGCCAAGGGTAGAGTCATTCAACAAGGGTACCGAATCGCTACAGGTGAAGGTGAAATCACCGATAAAGAAGGAAACCCAATTGCTAAAGGAACAGGAACATTTAAAGTCATCCGACCGAAAGCCTAACAATGGCCATGAGTGATCAATAAATTTTAAATAAATGAGGTGGAAAACTATGATTACAATGACAGATGAAATCGCACAAATGAAAACAATGATTAAGAATTTTGTAGAGAATGAAGTAGAGCCATATGCTCAACAAATTGAGGAGGAAGACCGCATTCCTCAGCATTTAGTCGAAAAAGCAAAAGAATTAGGTTTATTTGGGATTAGTATCCCTGAAGAATACGGTGGAATCGGACTGAACACAACGGGCAAAGCTGTTGTTTTAGAGCAACTTGGACGCACTCATAATGGGTTTGTTTCCTTAATTAGTGCACATACAGGAATTGGAAGTACTGGATTAGTCAAACTCGCTTCAGAGCAATTAAAACAAAAGTATTTACCTGCAATGGCAGCTGGCGAAAAAATTGCATGTTTCGCCTTATCAGAGCCAGGGGCTGGGTCCGATGCAACCAACCTATCAACTAAAGCAGAAAAAGTCGGCGATAAATGGATCCTTAATGGGATGAAACATTTCATCACAAATGGTCCAATTGCAGATGTCTACACCGTTTTTGCAGTCACAGATAAAGAAAAAGGAGCAAAAGGTGGCATCACCGCATTTTTAGTTGAACGAGATTTCCCTGGGCTCATTGTTGGTAAAGAAGATAAAAAGATGGGCTTAAGAGGGTCATATACATCGCAAATCATTTTCGAAGATTGCGAGGTTCCAGAAGAAAACGTGATCGGTGAAGTTGGTATGGGGTACATGTCAGCCTTAAAAATACTCGGTGAAGGTCGCATTGGACTTGCGGCACGTTCTGTCGGCTCTTGTGACAAACTAATTGAAATGTCCGCAAGCTACGCAAAAGAACGTGTTCAGTTCGGAAAACCGATTTCAAGTAACCAAGGGATTCAGTGGATTCTCGCTGATATGGCTACAGAAACTGAAGCGGCTAGACAGCTGACACTAAAAGCAGCTAGCTTAGTGGATGAAGGAAAAAAAGCGATCAAAGAAGCTTCCATGGCAAAAATGTTTGCCACAGAAGTATTTAATAAAGTTGCAGATAAAGCGGTACAAATCCATGGCGGTATGGGCTACATTGCCGAATACCCAATCGAGCGCTTTTACAGAGATGCCCGTATTACGAAGATCTATGAAGGCACAAATGAAATTCAACGAATCGTTGTAGCAAGACACATCTTAGATGAAGTATAAGTCATAAGCGATGAACAAAGAAGGAGGGAAGGTTTGTGCAAAGGTGGCATCAATTTTATCCTGAAAATGTTTCCAAGGAGATCGACATTCCTTCTATGCACCTCTATCAAATTTTAGAGCGTTCAGAAAAGGATTACCCGAAACAAATTGCTGTTATGGATAAAGAAAAACAGTGGGACTATCAGGAATTAAAGAAAAAAGTAGATAAACTAGCGACAGCCTTGCACCATCTAGGTTTTGAAAAAGGAGATCGTCTGGCAGTGATGTTCCCTAATTCGGCTGAATACATTGTCACGTACTTTGCTGTTCAACGTCTAGGGGGCATCGTGGTTCAAGTCAACCCAATGTACCAACTAGGAGAACTTGAACATTTACTAGAAAACTCTAGAGCCCAATGGTTTGCTGGGTCCTATAAGCAAAGAGAAAAGCTACAAGAACTGCCATTCTGTATCAACATGAAGGCGATCTATTACACAACGAGTGATGTTCAATTATCAGATAAAGAGTATGATCTCTATCAATTAATCAACGACGCACAATCTATTCAACTACCAGAGATCGAGATTGAACCAAAAGCAGATATCGCAGTCCTCCAATATACAGGGGGAACGACAGGTCGCAGTAAAGGCGTTATGCTGACTCACTTTAATTTGATCGCTAATATTTATCAAACATTTGTGTTTGCTGATGGCTATTTTGAACGCCCTGGGGAAAGAGTCTTAAGCGTTTCACCTTTCTTCCATGTGTATGGGATGACGAGTGCGATGAACGTTGCCATTTTTGCGGCAGCTACGATTATCTGTCTTGAACGCTTTCACGTTGAAAAAACATTGGAGCTCATGAAAACTTATAAACCTACTGTATTCCCTGGTGTACCAACGATGTATATTGCATTATTGAATCATCCAAAGTCATCACCAGAATTTTTACAATCGATCAAAATTTGTAATAGCGGATCTGCGCCGATGCCTGTTGAACTTATTAAAGAATTCGAAGAGAAGACTGGTGCCTTAATTGTCGAAGGATACGGTTTATCTGAGTCCGCGCCGGTCACCCATCGCAACCCGGTTACTGGGGTTAAAAAAGCTGGGAGTATCGGCATCCCTATTCCGAATACAGAATCTAAAATTGTTGATCAAGAAACAGGAGAAAAGGAGCTTCCAGTTGGTGAAGTTGGTGAACTCATCGTTAAAGGGCCTCAAGTGATGAAAGGCTACTGGAATAACGAAGAAGAAACAGCAAAGACAATCAGGGATGGCTGGTTATATACCGGTGACTTAGCAACAATGGATGAAGATGGCTACTTTTACATCGTCGGTCGTAAAAAAGATATGATCATTGCAGGTGGCTATAATATCTATCCCGTTGAAATTGAGGATATCCTTTACCAACATCCGGCGATCGAGGAGCTTTGTGTCTTCGGTGTACCAGACCCTTATCGTGGTGAAACAGTAAAAGCAGTGATCGTTTCAAAAAAAGGGGTAGATATTACCGCTGAGGACTTGAGCCAATGGTGCTCTAATCATATGGCTCGGTATAAAATCCCGAAAGAATTCAGCTTCAGAGATGAATTACCGAAAACAACCGTTGGTAAGATTCTACGCCGGAAATTGATTGATGAAGAAATTGCAAAGGCAAAACAAATGGAAAAAAAGGAGGTATGACATGACTGAAGCTGTTATTGTATCAGCCGTGCGAACACCGATTGCGAAAAAAGGCGGCGCACTAGCGACTGTGGACCCATCCATTTATGGCGGTCGAGTGATTGAAGAAGCGATTCAACGTTCTGGGATTGAAGGAACAAACGTCGATGATGTTATCTTTGGAAATTGCCTCTCAGGAGGAGGGAATATGGCAAGGTTGTCATTACTTCAAGCAGGACTCCCACATTCGGTTCCCGGAGTTACGATCGATCGCCAATGTGGGTCTGGGATTAATAGTGTCGCACTTGCTGCTGAAGCGATTATTGCTGGCAGAGCAACGATCACAGTCGCAGGTGGAACAGAAAGCATGTCGCGTTCACCTTATTTGCTTGCGCCGCAAGAACGAACATACGATAGAGTCCCACCTAAATTTGTAAAAAGACAACTAGCACCCGATCATATTGGAGATCCTCCAATGGGCATTACAGCTGAGAATCTCGTAGAGAAATATAAGATTTCTAGAGAAGAGCAAGACGAATTTGCGCTCGAAAGTCAGCAAAAAATGGCATCAGCCATGGAACAAGGTCTTTTTGATGAACAAATCGTTCCCATTACGATTAAAGGTCGAAAAGGGGAGGTCACATTTTCCAAGGATGAACATCCAAGGCCTGATGTCACCCACGAAGGCCTTGAGAAACTAGCCCCTGTGTTCAAAAAGGGAGGTAGTGTAACGGCTGGAAATTCGTCAGGTGTCAATGACGGAGCATCCGCACTTGTCCTGATGTCAAAGGCTGAGGCCCAAGCTAGAAACCTAGAACCTCTAGCCATTGTTAAGGACTGGACAGTCGCTGGTGTTGATCCAAATATTATGGGAATTGGACCCGTTCCAGCCATTCAAAAACTACTAAAGCGAACGGACTTAAGTTTAGATGACATTGACCTTATTGAAGTTAATGAGGCCTTTGCTTCACAAGTACTTGCCTGTGATCGCGAACTATCCTTTGACCGACAAAAACTGAATGTCAATGGTGGTGCAATCGCTCACGGCCATCCGATAGCTGCCACTGGCGGTATGCTCGTTACAAAGCTTGCTTATGAAATGAAGCGTCGTGATGTTAAACGCGGACTCGTTTCCGCATGTATCGGCGGTGGCCAAGGAATTGCTTTACTTTTAGAAAGATAGAGAGGGGATTGGGTTATGAATATCGAACAAATTAATCATATAAGTGTCATTGGTTCTGGCGCCATGGGTTCACAAATTGCGATGGTTTGTGCACTTGCTGGTTACGAGGTAACACTACAAGATATTAACGAAGAAAGCCTTGCAAAAGCAAAGGAATCTTTAACAGGCCATATGGAACGTCGCATTAAAAAAGGGAGACTTACCGTTGATGAAGTGAATAGAGCATTTAATCGCTTATCTTTTGAAAACAAATTAGAAGAAGCAGTCAAAGAGACCGACTACGTCATTGAAGCAATCGTTGAAAAAGTAGACGTAAAAAGAGAACTCTTTCAACAACTCGATGAATTAACGCCACCACATACGATTCTTGCTACAAACAGTTCAACAATTGTTAGTTCTCAGATTGCTGATGCAACGAAGCGTCCGGAAAAAGTATGCAATATGCACTTCTTTAATCCGGCACTGGTGATGGAGCTCGTTGAAGTTGTTCAAGGGCCACATACGTCAGAAGAAACTGCAAATGTAACAGTTGAACTCACTAACAAGATCAATAAACGACCAATCTTGTTAAAGAAAGAAATTTCAGGCTTTGTCGCAAACCGGATTCTAGGAAAATTAATGAATGAGGCGATCTACTTACTAGAAAATGAAATTGCAACACCCGAAGAAATTGACCTTGCATGTACAAAAGCATTAAATCACCCGATTGGACCATTTGCTTTAATTGACTTAACGGGTCTAGATGTTCACTATAACGTCCGCATGCAACGTTACGAGGAATCAGGGAATGAAGAGGATAAACCATCAGAAACAATCATAGAGAAAGTTGAACGAGGAGAACTCGGTCGCAAAGCAGGAAAAGGTTTCTATACGTACAGCTAAATAATTCCGAATTTTTGAAAGAGGTGTTTTATTTTGAATTATAAAAACATATCACTCGAAATTACTGAAAAGCTTGCTTACATCACGATTAATCGTCCAGATGTTCGCAATGCGTTAAATAAAGATACACTCGACGAGATTGTCTCCGCACTAGACGTTGTTAGGACAGAGGATCAAGTCGGATGCGTCATCTTTACAGGGGCTGGCGAAAAATCATTTGCCGCAGGCGCTGACATCGGTCAATTACCAGATAAAACCATGCTAGATGCTCTCAAAGTTGAAGGCATGCAGCAAGTATATGATCTTATTGAAAGTTATGAAAAGCCAACGATTGCAATGGTAAACGGTTTTGCTCTTGGGGGCGGCTGTGAATTAGCAATGTCCTGTGATATTCGCCTCGCATCAACAAATGCAAAATTCGGACTTCCAGAACTCAACCTTTCCATTATCCCAGGCGCTGGCGGTACACAACGCCTTGCAAGAATTGTTGGTAAAGGGAAAGCAATGGAGATGATTCTAACCGGAAAAATTATTACGGCTGAAGAAGCGAAGCAATTCGGACTTATTAGTGAAGTCACTGACCCGAGCGAATTAAAAGCAAAAACAGAAGAAATCGCGGCGCAAATTTTATCAAAAGGTCCATTAGCTGTCAAATTAGCGAAACTATCCGTTAACCTTGGAAGTGAAACCGACATTAAAACCGGCCTAGCGATCGAAAAGCTTTCTCAAGCGATCTTGTTTGCTTCTGAAGATAAAAATGAGGGAACAAAGGCATTTTTAGAAAAGCGTAAACCAAATTTTTCTGGAAAGTAAGCTGAGGAGGGACCACGTTGTCCAAAACGATTCAAGAATTAAAAACAAATTTTGAAACTAGTTCATTCTTTACTCATCTTGGCTTTGAAATCGTCCGCTGTGATGAAGAAGAAATTATTTTAAAACTACCGATTCAAGAGCATTTAATTAACACGAACCAAACCGTTCATGGTGGTGTATATGCGACGATGCTCGATAACATCATTAGCATGGTCGTTCGATCAGCTGTTAAGGCACCAATTGTAACGGTGAGTTTAAATATTCATTACCTTGCCCCGGCAAAAGAAGGTTACTTACTTGCAAAAGCAAAGGTCCTTCAGCAAGGCTATCGAATCGTCGCTGGAGAAGGCGAGATCTATGACCAAGACAATCGGTTGCTAGCCAAAGGCAACGGTACATTTAAAGTCAATCGCCCAAAATAAATTGTTAAGTATAAAGGAGGAAATTCAATTGGATATCGTTGTGATTTTAAAACGTACATTTGATACCGAAGAAAAAATAACCATTAATAACGGGACAATCGATGATAGCGGTGCTGAATTTGTTATCAATCCTTATGACGAGTATGCGGTCGAGGAAGCGATTCTCTTAAGGGATGAACATGGTGGTGAAGTCACTGTTGTAACTGTTGGTGATGAAGAAGCCGAAAAAGAGTTACGTACAGCTCTAGCCATGGGTGCTGACAAAGCCGTTCTTATCGATAATGAAGAGGTTGAAGAGAGTGACCAATATACGACAGCTACATTGCTAGCTACGTACTTAAAAGATCAAGACTTTGACATTATTTTAGGCGGTAATGTTGCGGTTGACGGCGGCTCAGGCCAAGTCGGACCACGGGTTGCTCAATTACTAGAGATCCCACAAGTCACTACAATAACTAACCTTTCCATTGACGGAGCAACAGCAACGATCGAACGAGACGTCGAGGGGGACCAAGAAACGATCGAAGTCTCTCTTCCTGTCCTAGTGACGGCCCAACAAGGACTCAACGAACCTCGTTATCCATCACTACCAGGAATAATGAAAGCGAAAAAGAAGCCGCTTGAAACGTTAGATTTAGATGACCTTGATCTCGATGAAGAGGATGTAGAGTCTAAGACGAAGCGAATCGATGTATTTTTACCACCTGAAAAACAAGCAGGGAAAGTCTTAGATGGTGACATTGAAGAACAAACAAAAGAACTTGTTTCATTGTTAAGAAACGAAGCAAAAGTCATATAATTGGAGGGATTTTTCATGGCGAAAAAGGTATTAGTTTTAGGAGAAGTTCGTGACAATGAACTACGAAATGTAACATTTGAAGCGATAGCTGCTGGGAAAACCGTAGCAAATGACGGAGAAGTTGTCGGCGTATTATTTGGCGAGGATATTAGTGGTTTAGCTAATCAATTCATTCAGTATGGAGCGGATCGTGTTATAACGGTAGAGCGCCCTGAACTTAAAGACTTTACAACCGATGCTTACTCGCAAGCATTCCTCCAAGTTACTGAAACTGAGAAACCTGAAGCGATTATTATCGGTCATACAGCAGCAGGAAAGGATTTAGCTCCACGTATCGCAACGAAACTTGATGCTGGCTTAATTTCTGATGCAGTCGCTATTGATGTCAATGGTGATGAAGTCGTGTTTACACGTCCTATTTACTCTGGGAAAGCATTTGAGAAAAAAGCTGTCAAAGAAGGAATGATTTTTGCAACGATCCGTCCAAATAACATCCAGCCATTAGAATTGGATGAGTCAAGAACAGGTGAGGTTACAAGCGTTGATGTCGAACTAAAAGACTTACGCACCGTAATCAAAGACGTTGTCCGCAAAGCTACAAGTGGTGTTGACCTTTCAGAAGCAAAAGTAATCGTCGCTGGCGGCCGTGGAGTAAAGAGTGAAGATGGTTTTAAATCATTAGAACCACTAGCAGAAACATTAGGAGCTGCTGTTGGGGCATCTCGAGGCGCGTGTGATGCAGAATATTGCGACTACTCGTTACAAATCGGGCAAACAGGTAAAGTCGTTACACCAGATTTATATTTTGCGATCGGAATCTCTGGCGCGATTCAGCACTTGGCGGGGATGTCAAATTCGAAAGTGATCGTAGCGATCAACAAAGATCCAGAAGCTCCAATTTTTGAAATTGCTGATTATGGCATCGTTGGTGACTTATTTGAAGTCACCCCTCTACTAACCGAAGAATTGAAAAAAGAACTCTATTCCAATGCATAATGGGAGGTCATTATGATCAACAACCTAGCAGTGATTGGAGCTGGAACAATGGGCAGAGGCATCGGTTATGCCGGTGCTCTCGCCGGGTTCCAAGTAAAGCTTCAAGATATTCATGAAGAATCTCTTCAAAAGGCGGATAAGTACTTACAAAAGCAATTCGATAAAAGTGTAGATCGAGGCTACATAACCAAAGAACAAGCAAAGGAAGCGTTAGCAAATATTACGTATACAACCGATATACGTGAAGCCGCCAAAAATGTAGATCTTGTCATTGAAGCCGTATTAGAGCGTATGGAGTTAAAAACAAAAATCTTTAAACAGCTCGATGAAATTGCACCACCCCATGCGATATTAGCTACGAACACGTCGACGATGAGCCCGACTGAAATCGCAGCCCAAACGAATAGACCGGACCAATGCATTGCGATGCACTTCTTCAATCCGGTACCAAAAATGAAATTAATCGAGGTCATTTGCGGTCTCGAAACATCCGAGGAAACAATTGAAAAAGCATTCGCGATTGGAGAAAAAATGGGGAAAGAGTGTGTGAAGGTCAACGAATTTCCTGGCTTTGCTGTCAGTCGAATGAATTGCTTGATTGGCAATGAAGCAATGAATATGGTCATGGAAGGTGTCGCATCACCAGAAGATGTCGATAAAGCAATGAAACTCGGGCTCAACCATCCAATGGGTCCGCTTGAGTTAGCCGATCTTGTTGGACTTGATACACGACTGCGCAACATGGAATACCTTCACCAAACATTAGGTGAAAAATACAGACCATGCCCAATATTAGTGAAATATGTGAAAGCAGGGCGATTAGGAAGAAAAACCGGAAAAGGGTTTTATAACTATTCATAAGAGGTGATCAATGTGGATTTTAATTTAAGTGAAGACATTCAATTTCTCAAGCGAAACATTCGTGATTTTGTAAAAAACGAAGTCGACCCACTAGCTGCAGAAATTGAAGAAACTGATGAAATCCCAGCGAAAATAGTTGATATGTCAAAGGAGATGGGGCTGTTCGGCTTAAGCATACCTGAAGAGTACGGTGGACTTGGTATTGGTATGGTTGGAAAATGTGCCCTATATGAAGAAGTAGGCAAAACTCATAATGGTTACACGACCTTAATCGGTGCCCATACGGGAATTGGTTCTGTTGGGATTGTAGAAATGGGAAATGAGCAACAAAAGCAAAAGTATTTACCTGAAATGGCCCAAGGGGAAAAAATCGGGGCATTTGCATTAACGGAACCATCTGCTGGTTCACATGCAACAAACTTAAAAACTACCGCGGTCAAAAAAGGTGACAAATATATTCTTAATGGGTCAAAACACTATATTACAAATGCCCCAATTGCTGATGTATTTACCGTAATGGCAGTGACCGATCCTGCAAAAGGAGCAAAAGGAATTACATCGTTTATCGTTGAAAAGGACTTTCCAGGCTTTAAGGTTGGTGCCCTAGAAAAGAAAATGGGCTTAAAAGGTTCACAATCAGCAGAATTATTTTTTGAAGATTGTGAAGTCCCAGCTGAAAATGTCCTTGGCGAGGAAGGTCAAGGGTATGTAAATGCTCTCAAAATATTAGCCAACGGTCGGGCTGGTTTAGCCGCTCGTAATCTAGGCTCATGTCAAAAGCTACTAGATTTAACGATGGAATTTGTAGAAGAACGAAAACAATTTAATGTGCCGATCATTGAGCACCAAGCGGTTGCACATATGGTTGCCGAAATGGCGATGGACACTGAAGCTCTACGTTCGTTCACATATCGGGTCGCTTGGATGGTCGACCAAGGTGAAAAACTAATCAAAGAAGCCGCGATGTTAAAGCTTTTCGGCTCTGAAGTATACCACCGGGTCGCAGATAAAGCAGTCCAAATCCACGGTGGAATTGGGTATATCTCAGACTACCCAATTGAACGCTACTACCGTGACGCAAGAATTACTCGAATCTATGAAGGGACTTCAGAGATTCAAAAGAACATTATTTCTGGTCAACTACGTAAAGAGTATCAATAAGTTTAACTCCATGACTAGTTCCATTAAAAGAGTTTAATGAAGGGAGAGCAAGGATGAGTAATGAAATCGTCATTGTAAGTGCTGTCCGCACAGCTGTGGGCCGCTTCGGCGGCTCCCTAAAGGATATAAATTCAGGTGAATTAGGTGCAACCGTAATCAAGGAAGCGATTCAACGCGCGGGAATATCCCCCGAACAAGTTGATGAAGTTATTTTAGGAGAGGTTCGTCAGTCAACTGAATCATCAAATGTTGCACGAGTGGCTGCCTTACGTGCAGGTGTACCTGAAACGGCCCCTGCTTTTACAGTCAATCGTTTATGTGCCTCTGGTATGCAAGCGATTACATCCGGGGTACAACAAATAATCTCCAACCAAGCAGACATTGTCGTCGCTGGTGGGACGGAGAGTATGAGTAAGGCACCGATCTATTTAAGAAATTCTCGTTTTGGTGAAGGCAATCCAACCATTGTTGATTCAAACGTTGAAAATGGACAACAACCACAAGAAATCTTCGGCAGCCACTTAGGGATGGGAATCACCGCAGAAAATGTTGCCGAACGATACCAAATTTCTCGGGAAGATCAAGACGCTTTTGCCGTTTTAAGTCAACAAAAAGCGGCTAAGGCGATTGAAAATGAGCGATTTAAAGATGAAATCATCCCTGTACAGGTAAAGGAAAGAAAAAACAGCTTCTTGTTTGATACCGATGAACACCCAAGACCAAAGACAACGGTCGAAAAGCTCGCACAACTAAAACCAGCCTTCCGTCAAAATGGCACAGTCACTGCTGGAAATGCCTGTGGAAGAAATGATGGTTCAGCAGCCGTTGTCCTCATGACAGCAGAAAAAGCAAAGTCACTTGGAGTAAAGCCACTAGCTAGAATCGTTGATTGGTCCACAGCAGGCGTTTCACCAGAAGTGATGGGGGTTGGTCCTGTACCTGCATTAGAAAAGCTACTGAAAAAAACAGGTAAATCGATTGAAGAGGTCGGGTTAATCGAATTAAATGAAGCATTTGCCTCCCAAGCATTAGCGGTCATCCGCGAAGCAAAATTAGATATTGATAAAGTCAATGTCAATGGAGGAGCGATTGCATTAGGTCACCCACTTGGTGCAACAGGTTGTAAAATCGTTACATCTCTAATTTATGAAATGCTCAAACGAGATGAAAAATATGGTGTCGCCACCCTTTGTGTAGGTGGAGGTCAGGGTATGGCCATTATGATCGAACAACTTCAGAGCTAACAGAAGCATTAACTATCATCAATCTTGTAAAGAAGGAAAAAATATTGGAGGTGCAGTATGAAAGTCAAATTATTTATTTTATCAATTTCAATTTCAATCGTAGCTCTGTTGACTTCTGCTTGTGGTAGTAGTGAAGGTTCTTCATCTGGATTATTCCAATCGCACATTAGTGGACCTACCGCTTCAGGATGGTATCCGTTATCAGTCCTTTTGTCAGACATTTGGATGGATGAAATTGAAGGTATGAACATGACTGTTGTTGAGGGTGGAGCGATCGGGAACATTCGCGATGTAAATTCAGGAAGAGACGTACAATCAGGAATTGCATTTGCATCTGATTTCGCTGATGCTAGACAAGGAATTGGTGCCTTTGAAGATGACAAACAAGAAAATGTTATGGCAATTGGAACACTATATCCAAACTGGTGGAATTTTGCTGTATTAGATAACAGTTCTATCGAAACCCTAGAAGATTTTATTGAACAAGGCGGTCATCTCGCACCAGGACAGCATGGAGACGCGAGTGCCCAAACAGCGCAAAGAGTTTTCCGCGCGATGGGCTATGAATTTGAGGACCTAGAAGAAAGTGGCTCAAGAGTAACCTTTGAAAATTATGGAGATGCACTAAACCAGCTTCGTGACGGCCTTATCGATATGGTTGTTCAAGGCGGGGCACCTAACGCAACAGGATTATCAGAGATCGACTCAACAAGACCTGTTCGTCTCATTTCTATACCAGATGATGTCCTTCAAAAACTAGACGAGGAAGACTATGGCTATACGATTGATATGGACTTGCCTGCCAATACGTATAAAAATCAAACAGAAGATATTTCTACCGTAGTCACAATGGCATTACTAATTGTAAATAAAGACATGGATGAGGAAGTTGTCTATGAAATGACCAAATCACTATGGGAAAATCTAGATCGAATCAATGAAGAGCAACCAACACGAGGCAAATGGTTTGACCCAGAAGTTGGATACTCAGAAGTTTACGATCCTGAAAACACATTACACCCAGGAGCCTTACGTTATTATCAAGAAATTGGTGTGGCAGAATAATAGAGGTTTTCTTCCTCTATTATTCTATCCCATTTCAATCTTTTTTATAGATATGGAGGTGCATTCAAATGACAAAGGATAGAAAAGCAGGTCAAGCTGATCATGAAAAAATAGACCTTTCTCTTGAAAAAGAAACAATGACAACCAATATAGAAAAGGTAATCTATAACCCTGATCGCTGGTCTTCCATCTATCGTTCATGGCGTTTATTACTTTCTATTTTTTCAATTGGCTTAGCTCTCTACATCATTTATAGTGCAGCGTTTACTAGCCTTCCAGGCTGGCAGCACCGTGCAGTGTTTACGTCCATTGCGTTACTGCTCTGTTTTAGTTATATCCCTTACAAAAAGGGCAACAAACAAATGCACCCCATTTTCGATCTACTTCCGTTACTGTTATCAGGGATCCTGCTGATTTCTTCATTCTTTGTATATCCTGATATTATGTATCGCCAAGGGAATCCTTCCTTTATTGACCTTACGCTCGGTACACTAATGATCCTATTAATTATCGAAGGTGTACGCAGAACGATTGGAACTGCCATGGCGGTCTTAACGTTATTCTTTTGGATGTATATCTTCATTGGGCCATGGTTTCCTGGTTTAATGGCTCATCAAGGGTTCAGCTATGGAAGAATGATCGACACAATGTTTGTTTCTACAAATGGAATTTTCTCAGATCCGATCTACATTGCATCAACAGTATTAATTTTGTTCTTGATCTTTGCGTCATTACTTCTAAAGTCAGGAGCAGGGCAGTTCTTTATTGAATTTGCATTTGCATTGACTGGAAGAATGAGGGGTGGACCTGCACTCGCTTCAGTTGTATCTAGTGGGTTAATGGCGACTATTACAGGAAATGGTGCAGCTAATGCTACCATGACAGGTTCATTCACGATCCCATTAATGAGAAAGGTAGGCTATTCGCGTACATTTTCTGGCGCAGTAGAAGCAGTCGCTTCTCAAGGTGGTCAAATCATGCCACCGATCATGGGGGCCGCAGCCTTTATTATGGCTGAGTATACAGGGATACCTTTTATCCAAATTGCTGGTTATGCACTAATCCCTGCCATCTTATTCTTTTTCGTTGCTGGTGTCGTGATTTACCTTCAAGCACGGAAGCAGGGATTAGAAGGACTCCCTAAAGAAAAACTCCCTAACTTTTGGGAAGTTATGTTTAAAAAAGGTTATTTAATCTCCCCTCTAGTTGTCATTATTGCCATGATGATTATGGGGTATAGTCCAATTATGGCAGGCCTATGGGCGATCATTACGATCCTTGTTATCAGTTTATTTAAAAAAGAAACGAGAATGAACTTCATGGACTTACTAGCATCACTGGATAGCTGTATACGTAATGCTATTCCAACGGTGATGGCATGTGCGGCTGCTGGTATTATTACAGGTGCAGTGATCATGACCGGATTAGGAACACGATTTTCTAGAATGGCAGTAGAATTATCTGGTGGTGAATTGTTACCATTACTGCTATTAATTATGATCGCTTCTATTATTTTAGGGATGGGAATGCCAACGGTATCTGCCTATGTTATTTTAGCAACGGTTGGAGCAGGGGCACTCGTTCAAATGGATGTTCCAGTCATCGCTGCTCACTTCTTTGTCTTTTATTTTGGGATCTTTTCAGGTATTACACCACCAGTTGCGATTACCTCCTATATAACAGCAGGTATTGCTGGTGGTAACCCATTACAAACAGCCTTTCAATCTTTGAAAATTGGTTTGGCAGGATTTATATTACCGTATATGCTCGTATATAATCCCGCGATGATCCTTGAAGGAAGTACACTACAAATTATCATTGGTGTGTTCACTTGTACCATTGGTTTAGTTTCCTTCGCTGCCTTTATTCAAGGGTATTTAATTACGAAAACACCAATTGTACAGCGGATCATGTTGCTTTTCTCAGCATTACTGCTCGTTGCTCAAGGTACTCTCACTGACCTTATTGGGGTTGGCTTAATAGCATCTATTGTTATTATGCAGATGTTACAAAAGTCGTCTAACGGGGCTTTAGATACGAATTTAAAACAAACGGGTTCATAAACAAGGGAGGCCACATACCTCCTTTGTAACCCCATACATTGAACAACCTAGCCACAATAGCTTATGTGTATTTCTGAATTTTAAAATAATAAAAATCTAACCGGTTCATTAGAGGAGGAACAAACAATGTCTGTATTTCAATTATTTGATTTAACTGGAAAAGTAGCCCTAATTACAGGTGGAGGAAGAGGATTAGGAAAACAAATGGCAGAGGCTTACGCAGATGCAGGGTGTGACATTATTGTCTGTTCGAGAAAGCTCGAAAACTGTGAAGATACTGCCGCTGCTTTAAAAGAAAAAGGAGTTCGAACTAAAGCTTTTGCCTGTGATGTAACGAATGAAGAGGATGTCGACCGAGTTGTCCAGGAGGTAATTGAAGAATTTGGAAAAATTGATGTTTTAGTGAATAATAGCGGGGCCACATGGGGTGCAGATGTAGAAGAGATGCCTGTAGATGCGTGGGATAAAGTGATGAATGTTAATGTAAAGGGTACATTTCTAATGTCTCAAAAAGTAGGGAAGCATATGATCGAAAATCAATCAGGTAAAATTATTAACATCTCATCCGTTGCAGGCGTCAAAGCTGAACCACCCGAAGTACTTAACGCAATTGGTTATAGTACAAGTAAAGCAGCCGTTATTCACTTCACAAAAGACCTTGCAAGAAAATGGGCTCACCACGGAATATATGTGAACTCAATTGCACCAGGCTTTTTCCCATCAAAAATGACAAAAGCCGTCCTTGAGAATAGAGGAGATACGATTACTTCCAACATCCCTCTCAAACGAATTGGCGACGAAAATATGTTAAAAGGAGCTGCACTTTATTTAGCATCTAGTGCAAGCGACTTTGTTACTGGACATACAATTCTTGTTGATGGTGGTGCTCATTTATAACGACTACCCCTAGCACGAAGGCAATAAGCTAGGTTTGATAGGAAAGAGGTTATTCCATTGGAAACTGTACAACCACAGCAATTAGGTGCGAAAAAGCTCATAAAAAATGAAAATCTATTTTATATCGCCCTATTTTTAAACGTTTTAATCACGGTTATGAATACAACGATGTTCAATATTGCAATTCCTACGATCTCATCTCACTTTCAACTAAGTGCGACTCTTGCGTCTTGGATTGTGACTTGTTACTCCGTTGTTTTTGCAATCGGAACGGTGTTGTACGGCAGGTTATCTGGAATCTATCCTATTAAGCGTCTCCTAACTATTGGATTGTGTTTACTAGGGATAGGCTCAGTGATTGGCATGGTAGCAAATGCCTATTATTTATTACTAATTGCTAGACTATTGCAAGCAGCAGGCGCATGTTCAATCTCTGCACTAGGGATGATCATGGTCACACGCTATATACCAGCTGAACAAAAGGGAGCAGCAATGGGTAAAATTGCTGCTGCTTCCACGTTAGGATTTGGGTTAGGTCCGCTTTTTGGTGGTTTACTCACCGAATATTTCGGCTGGATGTTTTTATTTGCGATCAGCCTGCTTGGTGTCTTAATGATTCCGATCTATCGTCTCAATATACCAGAGGAATCCACGAAGCGTGACCATTTTGATGTCTTTGGTCTTATCTATCTTTGTCTAGGTGCGATATCATTATTACTTTTTATCACGACGGAAAATGTCGGGTTTATATTCGGGATCCTTTCCATACTATTGTTTTGGCGCCACATCAACCGAGTGGACCATCCATTTATCGCACCAGCACTATTAAAAACGAAACCGTATGTAACGATTCTCATGATTGGATTTTTAGTATTTTTTATTAATTTTTCAGTGTTATTTATTAGTCCACTGCTATTAGCAACCATTCATGCAGTCACAGTCGCTAAAATAGGTTTACTTATCTTCCCAGGAGCGATCTGCTCGGCTCTTATCTCGATCTTGTTAGGGAAGGCGCTAGATTCTATAGGCGTTGTTACAATTATCGGCTCAGGAATTACCTCAATTTTAATCGGAGCATTCCTATTTTCTAGCTTTAGCTATCTATCGGAGTGGACGATTTTATTTTTTTACCTGTTATCAAGTCTCGGTTTTGCTTGTATTACGATGGGGTTACCGAACTTCTTATCAAGTTTTTTACCTCAAGAAGACTTTCCTTCAGGATTTGGCATTCTTCAGTTATTACAGTTTTTTGGTGGAGCAACAGGTGTTTCCGTATCGGGGAAAATCCTCGATATGAGTGCAACTAACACCATAGCTGTTAATTTATTTTGGAACGATACTGACGCTTCGTTCAGTAATGCTTATTTGTTGTTAGTACTCTTAGCTATCATTGCATTGTTTGTCTTTGCTTATTTTAAACACGTAAAAGTAGGAGGAATAGCGAATGAAAGATAAAGTTGTCATTGTTACAGGTGCTAGCAGCGGCATCGGCAAAGCAATCGCCAAAAGGTTTGCCATTGCAGGCGCCTCGGTTGTGATCACGGGACGCAGTCTTGACCGATTAGAGCAAGCAAAACAGGAAATGGAGACGGACTCAAGTAACATCCTGCCAATTGAAATGGATGTTCGCGAGCCTGAAAAAGTTGAACAAATGATTAATGAAACCAAAAAAGCGTTTGGTCAGATTGATTTTCTCGTCAACAATGCTGCCGGAAACTTTATATGCCCTGCTGAAGACCTATCAACGAATGGGTGGGATACAGTGATCAATATTGTTCTGAACGGCACATGGTATTGCAGCCAAGCGGTTGGAAAGGAATGGATCAAAAACGGACAACAAGGTAGCATCATTAATATGATGGCAACATATGCTTGGACAGCAGGGACTGGTGTCGTCCATTCAGCAAGTGCAAAGGCTGGCGTCTTAGCGATGACAAGGACATTAGCGGCCGAATGGGGGAGTAAATACGGCATTCGGGTCAACGCCATCGCACCAGGACCGATTGAAGATACTGGTGGTGCCGAGCGTCTGTGGCCAACAGAGGAAGCTTATCAGCGTACAATCAACAGTATCCCTGCTAAACGCTTAGGGAAACCAGAAGAAATTGCTAATCTCGCACACTTCCTCTTTCAGCCTGAAGCTGACTTTATCAATGGCGATTGCATTACAATGGATGGTGGCCAATGGTTAAACCGCAGGTCCTTTTCGTGACATATAGCTAGCATTCTACTTCAATTTTGTATAGATATTTATTTAGGGATACGAAATTCAATGAAAGGAATGATACTAAATGGAACTTTTACCATTGATTAACCTTATTGCATTCCTAGCCATCGTTGCCTATGCGATCTTCTTATTTGCCTCGTTAGTGAAAACTCGTTATGAGTACATTAAACTCGGGCAAAAAGTTGAATTCGATCATACGATGAAGGAACGTTGGGATGCAGTACTTGTAAATGTCTTCGGACAGAAGAAACTGATGAAGGATAAGAAGAGTGGAGCGATCCACGTCATGTTCTTCTACGGATTCTTACTCGTACAATTTAGTGCGATTGATGTGATTTGGAAAGGGCTAGCGGTTGGGTCTCACTTGCCACTCGGTCCGGTTTATCCATATTTCACATTCTTCCAAGAGATTGTTGTATTAATGATTTTAGTGGCCGTTGTATGGGCCTTTTACCGTCGTTACATTGAAAAGCTTGTCCGCTTAAAGCGAGGCTGGAAGAGCGGTCTTGTTCTCATTTTTATTGGTGGATTAATGGTTTCAAAGCTATTTGCCAAGGGGATGGAGAAGATTTGGCTTGATAAGCCGCTAACAGGGTTCGAACCAGTCGCTTCTGCGATTGCCAGTGTATTTGCAGGGATTGGTCCGACAGCTGCTGCTGCACTTTTCTTTGTCTTCTGGTGGATGCACTTATTATTCTTACTTACTTTCCTCGTCTATATTCCACAATCTAAGCACGCGCACTTAATTGCAGGTCCAGCAAACGTCTTCGTTGGACGTACGCACAAGGTCGGTCAGCTTGCTTCGATTGATTTTGAAGATGAAACAAAAGAAGAATTTGGTGTTGGGAAAGTAGAAGACTTTAACCAAAAGCAGTTGCTTGATTTTTATGCCTGTGTGGAATGTGGGCGCTGTACGAATATGTGTCCAGCGACAGGTACTGGGAAGATGCTTTCACCGATGGACTTAATCGTCAAAATGCGTGATCATTTAACAGAAAAAGGAGCCGCAGTCACGTCACGCTCACCATGGATGCCAGCATTCGCCTTTAACCATACGAAAGGCAACCAACTGGCGATGCAAGGGGCTGGAAGTGAAGAAGCTGCCGCCGGTTATGACGTTAGCTTGATCGGTGATGTTATTACAGAAGAAGAAATTTGGGCATGTACGACGTGCCGAAACTGTGAAGATCAATGTCCAGTGATGAACGAACACGTTGATAAAATTATTGATTTACGTCGTTATCTCGTTTTAACAGAAGGAAAAATGGACCAAGAGGCACAACGTGCGATGATGAACATCGAGCGTCAAGGCAACCCTTGGGGGATTAGCCGTAAAGAACGCGAAAACTGGAGAGACGGCCGCGATGACATCCACGTGCCAACGATTAAAGAAGCGAAAAAAGCAGGCGAAGAATTTGAATACTTGTTCTTTGTTGGCTCAATGGGTTCATATGATAAACGAAGTCAGAAAGTCGCACAGTCCTTAGCGAAAGTGTTAAATGAAGCTGGTGTTTCTTTTGCGATTATTGGTAACAAAGAGAAGAACTCAGGGGACACACCACGACGTATCGGGAATGAATTTTTATTCCAAGAGCTTGCGACGGCAAACATTGAATTGTTCCAAAAGAACGAAGTGAAAAAGATCGTGACAATCGATCCGCATGCATACAATACGTTTAAAAATGAGTACCCTGAATTCGGGTTAGAGGACGTTGAAGTCTATCACCATACAGAGCTGCTTGATAAGCTCATTAAAGAAGGTAAAATCACACCGAAATATGAAGTCAATGAGACAATCACATACCATGACTCTTGTTATTTAGGTCGTTACAATGAAGTGTATGAGCCGCCTCGTGAGATTTTAAAAGCGATCCCAGGCGTTAACATCGTTGAAATGGACCGTAACCGTGAAAACGGGATGTGCTGTGGTGCCGGTGGTGGCATGATGTGGACAGAAGAAGATGCTGGTGAGCGTATTAACGTGGCACGAACAGAACAGGCACTTGAAGCGAATCCGACAATGATCGGAAGCGGCTGTCCATATTGCTTAACGATGTTAAGTGACGGTACGAAAGCAAAAGAAGTTGAAGATGACATTTCAACTCTTGATATTGTAGAAATTTTAGAAAAGTCTTTAATTAAAAAGGAAACGGAAGTCGTTTCGTAGAAGATTTGATTATTGTGGCTGCAAGAAAAAAAGAAAGGGATGATCTAATGAACGAAACAATAAACACACTCATGGAACATACTTCGATTCGTAGCTTTGAAGACCGACCTTTAAGTGCGGAACAAATTCACACGCTAATCGAAAGTGCACAAGCTGCATCTACTTCAAGCTTTATTCAAGCGTATTCAATTATTGGTATCACTGACCAAACAAAGAAGGAGAAGCTTGCTGAGCTTGCCGGTAACCAAACGTACGTAGCTAAAAATGGGCATTTTTTCATCTTCTGTGCTGACCTATATCGTCATCAGGTGATTGCTGAAAGTAAAGAGATCGACCTAAGCGAGTCACTAGAAAGTACAGAAAAATTTATGGTGTCGGTCATTGATGCATCTTTAGCTGCCCAAAATGCAGTTGTTGCTGCTGAATCAATGGGTCTTGGTATTTGCTACATTGGCGGTATTCGCAATAACTTAGAGGAAGTTGGTGAATTATTGCGTGTACCAAAACATGTGATCCCGTTATTCGGTCTTGCTGTTGGCTACCCATCACAATCACCAGAAAAGAAGCCACGTTTACCACGTAATCACATTTATCATCAGGAAGAGTACCAACAAGATCTCGTCACGTACAAGAAACAACTCAGTGAATATGATGCGATTATTTCCAACTATTATGCAGAGCGTACAAATGGGAAGCGGCAAGATAATTGGACAGATCAAATGGTAAATATGCTAAGTAATCCGAAGCGGATGTATATGAATGATTATGTGAAGAGACAAGGGTTTACCAAACGGTAACACATACAAAAAGTAAGGGGGCAGTCCGAAAAGGGTATCTTTTATGACTGCCCCAATATAGTATCCCAATTATTTTGCTAGAGAAGAGAACAGATCTTCTTTTATAGTATTGGACAATTAGCCACACAACGAACATATGGTCTCACCACCTGATTTAACACTATTTCCACAAGCTAAACATAAATGATCTAACTATAAAAATCTATCAAACATCTGAAAGGCAGGAGTTCATAATGATTTCGAACCTTTATTTTATTGCTGGTCACGCTAGATTACCACAAGGGATGGCCGCCAAAAGTGTATTTGATACGTTAACAATCACAGCGGAGGTTGATAAGAGGTATGGTGTCATTGTCGATGCGTCATGTACTCTAGCGACGGATCACGGCCGAGATTTTATCGGACAATTATTACAAGGGATCAGCTTAACTGATGGAGTTGATCAACCCATCCAACTCATTCAAGAACATTATCGTGGAAAAGCAGTTAACGCACTAACTGCTGCGATTAAAGATCTCCACGTTCAATATGAGCAGATAAAAGAAGATAACTGAGTATGAGATAGTAACGGCCAACCTATGGCCCAAAAGAATGAAAAGGGGGAAAGGTAATGACAGAAAAAGATTTGATACAAAAAACTAAAGCAGCACTGGATCATAAGCGTTTAGAACCGGAAAACTTATTTTTATTTCATCTTCTAGATTTCAACTTTATTTATGGAGAGAATGAACAAACGTGCACCGTCGAATGTCCAGTTACTGAACCTATGTTAAACCCGATTGGAACTGTTCACGGGGGAATCTATACGTATATAGCTGACACTGCTATGGGTCATTTAAATTTTAAATTTAAAGATGCTCCATATGTCGCTCTAGAGCTGAAAACATCTTATTTCAAAACCGTAAGCGACGGGAAGATTTTTGCCACTGCCCGCTATAGTAAAAATGGATACAAAGTAGCTTTCCTAGAGTGTGTGATAACGAACGAGCAAAACGAAACATTGTGCGTAACCTCAGGAACCTTTTACCGTTATGAAAAGAAATAAAGGAGTTGAGATAGACCAATGAGATTACAAGATAAAGTTGCAATTATTACAGGTGCCGGACGCGGAATTGGTGCAGCCACGGCAAAAAAGTTTGCAAGCGAAGGTGCTAAAGTAGTTGTTGTCGATCTAAAAGAAGAAGATAGTCATCAAACGGTGGCGGAACTAAAAGAAAATGGTTCTGAAGCAATTGCAAAATGTGTAAACGTTACCAAACGTCCACAAGTTGAGCAGCTAATGGATGAAATAATTAAAGAGTTTGGTAGAGTTGATGTCGTTATCAATAACGCTGGGATTACCGCTGATTCTCAATTATTAAAGATGAGTGAAGAGCAGTGGGATGATGTGATTAACGTCAATTTAAAAGGTGTATTTAACGTTACTCAAGCTGCTGCTAAAGTGATGAAAGAGCAAAAATCAGGCGTCATTTTAAATGCCTCGTCCATTGTTGGTTCTTACGGGAATTTCGGTCAGACAAACTATGCTGCTGCAAAATGGGGCGTAAATGGCATGACTAAGACATGGGCAAAAGAGTTAGGAAAATACGGGATTCGTGTGAATGCGGTCGCACCTGGATTTATCCTGACTCCAATGACCGAAAAAATGCCCGAACATGTACTTGATATGATGAAGGACAAAGCACCATTACAAGACCTCGGCACACCAGAAGACATCGCAAATGGCTACGCCTTCCTCGCTTCTGATGAAGCTCGTTTTATTACGGGAACAATTCTAAGTATTGATGGTGGCGTCGTCATATAACGGAGACTATAAGCACAACATTTTTTTTAGACTAGATCTTTGTGCTTTTTTGTTATTTTCTATTGAATCATCTTACAAATCAATGACCAATGAATGGTGGTTTATAAGTGTCATTCATAACCGTCGTGTTGATCACTTACTCTTAAAGTTAGAAGGGAGATTTAGGATGAAAAACACCTTACCTCAACAACTTACTGAGCAACTGGAAATTCCAGTTATTGCTGCACCGATGTTTTTGATATCTAGCCCTAAATTAGTTATCGAAAGCTGCAAATCAGGAATCATAGGTTCATTTCCACTATTAAATGCTAGAACAGGAGCTATTTTAGAAGATTGGTTACAACAAATTACGACTGAACTTGAACAAATTAAATCCGAGGAACCTAGTCGCCGTGTGGCGCCATGGGCTGTAAATTTTATCGTACACCGGTCAAACAAACGATTTGAAGAAGATTTAGAGCTAATTAAAAAATATCAACCGCCCATCGTTATCACATCTCTAGGTAATCCAAAACCTATTGTCAAGATCGTCCATGACTATGGAGGGCTTGTCTTTTCAGATGTTGCTAACCTGGCACATGCTAGAAAGGCTGCTGACACAGGTGTCGATGGGCTGATCCTAGTTTGTAACGGGGCAGGAGGTCATGCTGGTACAACAAACCCATTCGCATTCATTAGCGCTGTCAAACAGTTTTGGGATGGAATAACGATATTAGCTGGATCAATCACCAATGGTCAAGATATTCTTGCCAGTCAAGCGCTAGGAGCCGACATTAGTTACATGGGTACGCGATTTATCGCAGCTTCAGAAAGCTTTGCGAGCGATGATTACCAACAAATGCTGATCGATTCCACTTTCGAAGATCTAGTTTATACAGATGCGTTTAGTGGTGTCAATGCTAACTACTTAATCCCAAGTATTCAAAAAGCAGGCCTAGATCCGGAGAATCTGCAAAAAAAGGAAGACATAGACTTTTCCGAAATGGATCAATCAAAACCTAAAGCAAACGCTTGGAAAGATATTTGGTCTGCCGGACAAGGGGTAACCACAATTAAAGATGTCAAGCCAGTGGCTGACATTATTACTGAACTGAAAAACGATTATCATCATGCACTTGATGCATTGGTAAAAAACAAGTAAAACATCTCAAAAAAGACCTAGTAGATAATTATGGAGGATGACGTATGCTAAATCAATTAGGATTAACGAAAGTGACTATCGACTTGCCGTTTCGACTAAATCATGTCAATTGTTACCTTGCTGAAAATGAAAAAGGCCTAACCATTATTGATACAGGCTTAAACAATGATCAATCACGCATGACATGGGAAAAATATGTTGGCAATAAACAGGTTGAAAAACTATTCATCACACATTATCACCCTGATCACTATGGATATGCGGGCGAGCTACAACAACGAACCGGAGCTTCTGTTTGGATGTCGGAGGTTGATACTGCACTAGCGGATAAATTTTTAAACGATGAATCGACTGGTTTAACAAAAGTATTTTTTGAACTATGTGGTGTTGGAGAGGACCTATTGGTTCAGTTGGCAGATAATTCAACCAACTTCCGTTCGCGTGTCACACCTCAACCAAGAGTAGATTACTATTTTGAAGAAAATAAGAAGGTTGTCATTGGTGAACTCGCATATGACGTAATTTTTACACCGGGACATTCAAGTGGTCTCGTATGCTTTTATAATAAGGAAAAAGATGTTCTTATATCAACTGACCACATTCTTCCAAAAATTACGCCAAATATCTCTTGTACCATTTATGGCTTAGATAATCCATTAGCTAATTACTTTGAATCGTTACAGAAAATAAAACAACTTGATGCTTCGTATGTCATTCCTTCTCATGGTGAACCATTTTATCATGCTAATCAGAGAATTGATGAGATCATCGCTCACCATGATGAGCGATTGGAACGAACACTAGAGATTTTGACATCTGAGGTAACGGTTCTAGAAGCATCTAAACAATTGTTCAGAAAGGAGCTTACAGTCCATGAAATGAATTTTGCTATAGGGGAAACGATGGCACACCTCGAATATTTATATCACAAAAATGAGTGCGTAAAAGAAAACGTCAACGGCAGATTGATGTATTACCGTAAATAATCGATTGACCCTAGCTAGAACTCATAAATCCCCCCCCTCAGTCATATAAACATAAAAAGCTAAGAGAGGGGATGGGGTAGGTGAATAAAAAGACGATCAAGCAGATTAAAGAGACAGTGAATGATATTTTAGCTACAACAAAGAAAAGCAATATAAGTGAAGCTGAGACTCTTAAACAAACGATTGTAGGATTAACAGAAGCCATTGAACAACTTACGCTAGTGATATCGAATGGTAACGATCAGGAGGCATTACAATTAGCCAAAAAACAATTGGACATCGTTTATCAACAGCTCAATAATGAGGAGAAGAAAAATGACCATGAACGACCGTTTGTTCAATATCCATTTAATGAATAAACATTAAGAAGGGCCTGTCCTAAAGCAAGTAGTGATTATCTCAGTTGCTTCATTTATCAACATGTACAAAAATGAGATAAGAGCCACTTATCGGACAGACCCTGTTTCTCTTTCCTTCGATTAGATCGGAATGAAATCCTTTTGAAAGCCAGTTCGTTGTGCCAAACGCTCAAGCTTACGATTCATATAGTTACGATCGAGTTCTAATAGCAGTTGGTGATCTAAAGCTTCTAATATATATCGGCTAAAGTCCCAAATTTCTTTTTTTATCTCACCATTATTTTGCTCAGCAATCACTTGTAAGGCTTCGATAATTGCTGCGAGGACAGAAATATCTTCACTTGAATATTGTCTAATTTGGTAAAAACTTTTATATAAGTAATCAGAAAAGCTTGGCTGCTCAATAATGAGACGGAGACTTCGTTTATCATCATTAAAAAAAGAACGATGGAGATTTTTATTACCCAATCTTGCTAAGATTTTCCCTAATTGTCGAATGCAGCTAATCGCCGTATTTGGATCATTAATGCCTGGAGAAAGTGCCCGAAGTCCAATTTCAACAATCTTTGTTATCCCAAACTCAACATCTTGAATGGTCGCTCGTTCACTACCGAAACTAAAAAACGTTAGGTAATCCGTCTCAATTTTATTCCCTTCCAAATTATATAACAATAACAACGTCGACCCTTTATCGACATAATCTCCTAATCTTTTCTCTAGTTTTATAATACAGTTATCAGCTTTCGCTTTCTCAACCAGGTCTTCAATATCAATGAGTTGTAAATAACCAGAAACGATTGACTGAATTTCTTTTGGCTCCATTTGTGTAATTTCTTCACTTTCCCAATCTTCCCACGGAGCATCTTTATGGTTGTGAGTTTCCTCATTAAAGTTCTTGTCAATAGATTTTATCGTATCAGCACAGATATGGTGGATTAAATTACTAACTTGTATCCAGTTCCCAACGTGGTGAATAAAGAAGACGAAAAAACCGACACAAATAAACGCAACCACCACAGCAAGGGCAGGTGAGATAAACAGAGCATCATCATCATACCGCTCACGTAGCAAAAGTAACAACAATGTAGAATAAATAAAACCGCCAATAAAAACCCCTAATACTCGCTGTGTACTATGGTCCATCATAAAATCTTGTAACGTCCGTGGTGAAAATTGTGATAGGTACGTCGTTAAAACAACCATAATTGACGAAAACGTGATTGTCGTCATTGTAAGTAAAGAAGCAGAAATTGCTCCTAAAAGAGTTTGTGCAAGTGCAATATCGGTCAATAACCAATCACGCATCCACTGGGCATGACCCATTGAAGGTACGGACACATCAATCAAAAAGCAAACGACGGCCAACACAAAGGCCAATACTCCGTAAAAACTCGGAATAAACCAAAAACTCGCACGAATCTTAAATAATATTTTAGAAAAGGAACCTGTCATACATAAACCCCTTACCCAGTTTATTTAAATTAGTTTAACCAGGTTATAGGAGTTTATGATATATCCTAGAGGATGACTTATTTCCTATTTCATTTAAGTAAATTGATCACGAATTTTACCACTCATCATTTCTGGTGTCCACTGCGGCTCCCACACGATGTTAACTTGAATTGCCCCGACATTTGGTAAGGATTCAACAGCAGAATGAACGCCTGATTTCATCATGTCGTGTAGTGGGCAACCAGGTGTTGTAAGCGTCATTGTGATGATAATGTCATTATTATCAATCTTCACACCGTAGATTAACCCTAAATTTACAACGTCAACACCAAGTTCTGGATCAATCACCGTTTCTAATTTCTCGTATACCTGTTCTTTTGTCATTGCCATTTTAAAATCCCTCCCGACAAAATTGCTATTAAGAATACGTAAACACAGCCAACAGATGTATTAAAAAGTAAATCGTTACTAAAGCCAAACTAATTTGTCCTATCATTATAATTGTGGTTAGTTGCAACGCAATTCCAATAGCCAAAACAATAACAGCAATGGCCATCAATACTAGTCGACGCTGCACTTTCGTTTCATCAATTAATTGATGAAGAGACGGAACATTTTCCTTACCCACTCGTTTACCGAAAGCAAACGTCCACCAAAGAAATGGAATGATTTTTGAGGTGTAACCTAAAATGGTTATATTTACCCACCCTAATAAATAAAGCACCGAGATTACAGTTAAGAATGTTAGGTTGGAAAACAGATGTGTATCTATAGTTAAAACTACTAAAATACCTGCACTAATGATGATGAACCAATCGATAATTCTTACCGTTAACGCAATTCCTTTCCCAGGATTCTTCTTAAATTTCTTAGAAATGATCTGCTTTATATGCAGTCGGTAAACAACAAGGATCACTAACAATAAGAACAATCCTACCCACGTTAGACTAAATGAAACAGGCATAAAGAAGCTTGAAGTAATCGTTAGTAGTGAGACGTGTAGTAATACTAATATCCACTTTTGCAAACGCTCCGGATAACCATGTGACAGGTAAAACATCGGCAACATTTTGAAGCTGTAACCGATAATTAAAAAGAGGAACCAGCCAATAAAGCCAAACCAAATGTGCGATGCAAGAAGAGATGAATGGATATCACCAAACAGTGGATATTGAAAATTGATAACCATCAAAAATCCGAAAATAATCGTTAACAATAAATAAAAGAGTGCACTATACATTGCAAAAAGAATTGGATTCCATGCCCTCGTCTTAAAAATGGTCAGTAAAATATTACTAATAAATAAGAGTGTCCCAATAATCACTAGGGCTCCCGAGATGATTAGCGTTACCGTGTTAAATTCGAAAAATCCGATCAGTAACCCGATACTTCCAGCTGTATATAAAAAGTAATGAACCATCCCTAATCTCGTACTAAACAATTCATTTTGAGTCACCACAGGGACTAACTGATAGACAGCTCCCATGACAAACATCGTCGCCCAACCTAACACAAACAAGTGAACGGCTGCGATTGTCGACACCTGTCGCACTCCGCTCGTATGAAAAAGACCACCGGCAAACAAAAGCAGGATCGAAAAAATAAGTAATGATAGAAAACCCGTTATCATAAATGAAAATGGTAAATAAAAGTTTTGCCTGGAAGAGTCAGTCATCAATGTTGTGTTCTGTACACTTGCTGCAGTTCCCATGATCGTTATCCCTCTCTTTTGACAATCGTAATTTCGACAGACCCATCCTGACACTCAATGTGGGAGTGCTTATAGCCAAGTTGCTCCAATTCTTCAATTAAAAATACTGGTACACGATCATTTCTAATCTTTAATGTCTCATCGTCAGACATTTTTTCAAGCTTTGATAACGTGCGAATCATTGGTTGTGGTGGCTCTAGACCACGATTATCTATATAATAATGATCACCAAGGCTTATACTAGGATCATGGCTTGAATCTGATAATTGACCTTTCTGTGCGTCTTCTTCTTTTTTCTTAAAGAAAGAGAAACGCTTTTTCTTCTTTTTAAAGGTAGTTACATAATAATTGTTGTCTATTTTTTCTACTTCATTTGTAAATCCTTTAGTCTTAAGTAGTGAGAGCAATGGTTTTGGCTTGAATGTTGTGTGTAAGATAAAGGTATCATCTTTTTCCAATGATTTAACAGCTTTCATAATTTTTTGAAACGGCTCGATCTTATTTTTAAGATCTTCACGCACATCTAACTCCACCACTTTCCCTTTTGCCATTACTAGCACCTCCTCTGTGTTTTGTTACTGAAAGAATAGTACATAACCACAGTAGATGCAGTGACAGTTGTCACCACGCAAATCTCAAGCAACTTCCTTTGCTCAATTTGTGAAATCGTTTACAATAGAGGTATAAATAACCAATTTAAACGAGGGAGTGTATTACCATGGAATTTGAAAACCCAAGCCGAGAAGAGATTAAGGAAGTTCTAAAAAAAGCGAATCGAATTGCCGTTGTTGGCTTATCAAATAACCCAGAACGAACGTCTTATATGGTTACTGAAGCGATGCAGGCTGCAGGGTATGAAATTATTCCTGTTAATCCAATGGTTGATGAAGTATTAGGACAAAAGGCCGTTTCTTCTCTTAAAGAAATCGATGGTCATGTCGATATCGTTAATGTCTTTCGACGTAGTGAGCATTTACCCGCGGTAGCAAAAGAAGCTGCGGAAATAAAACCAGACGTATTTTGGGCACAATTAGGAGTAGAGCATGAAGAAGCCTATGAAATTTGTAAAGAAAACCAGATCACTTGTATCATGGATCGGTGTATAAAAGTAGAACACGCCCTGACAAAATAACTGTTTAACAAAGCTCTTAACATATATGCCAAATGTTAGGGGCTTTTGTCACTTTTGCGCGAAATGAAGGAAAAAGGTTGCGAAACAAAAAAATAAAGATACAATGAATTAAAGACAGCAACTGCAGATACTATAAAACTCAGCTACGAACAACAATAGAAACAAATGTTCCTTTATGGTAATATATTCATGAGAGTTAGTTCAAAAAGGTGCTATAGAAACCATGAATGAACAAAAATTCGATAAAGAAATTCATGATTTTTCTAAGATCTTTTTGAGCTACATCTACAAGTACGTTTGTTTGAAAGGGGTCTCTACTGTGGCTACAAAACAACAATTTGACTATAACGATGATGCCATTCAGGTGCTAGAAGGGCTTGAAGCGGTACGGAAACGCCCAGGAATGTATATCGGAAGCACCGATAGCAAAGGGTTGCACCACCTCGTTTACGAAATCGTAGACAATGCCGTAGACGAAGCATTAGGGGGATACGGTAATTTTATAAAAGTAACTATCCATAAAGATAACAGCATTAGTGTCAGTGATGAAGGACGTGGTATGCCTACTGGAATGCATAAAATGGGGAAGCCAACGCCAGAAGTCATCCTTACTGTATTGCATGCAGGTGGTAAATTTGGTCAAGGCGGCTATGCGACAAGCGGTGGTTTACATGGTGTTGGCGCATCAGTCGTTAATGCATTATCTGAATCACTTGAAGTCGAAATAAAACGAGATGGCAACGTTTATCGACAGCGATTCGAGAATGGTGGCCATCCTGTCACGACACTAGAAAAGGTTGGGAAGACGAAGAAGACAGGTACAACCATCCGTTTCAAACCTGACACGACCATTTTTAGTGTAACGGTTTATAATTTTGAAACCTTATCAGAGCGCTTACGTGAAGCTGCATTTTTATTAAAAGGTTTAAAAATTGAATTGCATGATGAGCGAAAAGGCAAAGAAAACAAAGAGCTTTTTCACTATGAAACAGGAATTGAAGCCTTTGTCGAATACTTAAATGAAGACAAAGAAACCCTTCATCCTGTCGTTTTTTTCAACGGGGAACAAAACGAAATAGATGTTGAATTTGCGTTCCAATTTAACGATGGTTACACCGATAACGTTCTATCCTTTGTTAATAATGTTCGTACAAAGGATGGCGGAACACACGAGTCTGGTGCGAAGTCTGCAATGACACGAGCAGTCAATGAGTACGCAAGAAAAGTGAATTTATTAAAAGATAAAGACAAAAATCTTGATGGGTCAGATATTCGTGAAGGGTTTACAGCGATTATTTCCATTCGAGTTCCCGAAGAGAAGCTCCAATTTGAAGGGCAAACAAAGGGGAAACTCGGAACGCCTGAGGCAAGATCTGCGGTTGATGGTGTCGTTTCAGAGAAGTTATCCTTTTTCTTTGAAGAAAATCCAGAGATCAGTACGATGCTTGTCAAAAAAGCAATAAAAGCAGCACAAGCCCGCGAAGCTGCGCGCAAGGCACGTGAAGATGCCCGTAGTGGGAAAAAGAACAAGCGGAAAGACGTGCTTTTAAGCGGAAAGCTAACACCTGCACAATCGAAAAATCCGCAACGCAACGAACTTTACCTTGTTGAGGGAGATTCAGCAGGAGGATCAGCTAAACAGGGACGTGATCGAAAGTTCCAAGCCGTATTGCCACTACGTGGGAAAGTTATAAACACTGAGAAAGCAAAGCTCGAAGATATCATGAAAAACGAAGAAATTCGGACGATTATTCATACGATCGGTGCCGGTGTCGGTGCGGACTTTACGGTTGATGATATAAATTACGACAAAATTGTCATCATGACAGATGCAGATACTGATGGTGCGCATATCCAAGTGTTACTGTTAACCTTTTTCTATCGCTACATGCGCCCGCTAGTTGAGGCTGGAAAGATCTATATTGCACTGCCTCCTTTATATAAAATTAGTAAAGGAAGCGGAAAAAAAGAAGTGGTTGAATACGCATGGGATGAAGAAGGATTACAAGATGCGATTAAAAAAGTCGGAAAAGGCTATACGATCCAACGATACAAAGGTCTGGGGGAAATGGATGCCACACAACTTTGGGAAACAACGATGGATCCAGAGACAAGAACACTCATTCGCGTCAAAATTGATGACGCTGCTAGAGCTGAAAAAAGAGTGACGACGTTAATGGGGGATAAAGTTGAGCCGCGAAGAAAGTGGATTGAATCACACGTAGCCTTCGGATTAGAAGAAGAAACGAATATTTTAGAGAATGAAAATCTTTCAGTCATGGAGGAGGAATAGAGCTTGGCACAAACAGATCGATACTTAGACCTTCCATTAGAAGACGTGATTGGGGACCGATTCGGAAGGTATAGTAAATATATTATCCAAGAACGAGCACTCCCAGATGCACGGGATGGGTTAAAGCCCGTCCAACGACGAATTTTATATGCCATGCACAAGGACGGCAACACGGCCGATAAGCCCTTTCGAAAATCAGCAAAAACTGTAGGTAACGTCATCGGGAATTATCACCCTCACGGGGATTCATCCGTTTATGAAGCAATGATTCGTATGAGTCAAGACTGGAAAGTACGAAAAGGTCTAATCGAAATGCACGGAAATAATGGATCTGTTGATGGTGATCCTCCGGCTGCCATGCGTTATACGGAGGCTAGGTTATCAGCAATCTCTTCTGAGCTATTACGTGATATAGAAAAAGAAACGGTCGATTTTATACCAAACTTCGATGATTCTCAAGAAGAGCCAGTGGTTTTACCTGCGATGTTTCCTAACTTACTCGTTAACGGTTCAACTGGGATATCAGCGGGATATGCCACTGATATCCCTCCGCATCACTTAAGTGAAGTGATTGACGCAGCAATTATGCATATGGAAAAGCCGTCAGCCAGTTTAGATGAACTGATGCAGGTCATTAAAGGGCCTGATTTCCCAACAGGGGGAATTGTACAAGGCATTGACGGTATTCGCAAAGCGTATGAAACTGGAAAAGGAAAAGTTGTTGTTCGTGCAAAAACTGAGGTCGAGGACTTAAAAGGCGGGCGTCAACAAATAGTTATTACTGAAATTCCTTACGAAGTTGTCAAAGCAAATCTAGTAAAGAAAATGGATGAACTCCGCTTTGATAAAAAAGTAGATGGCATTGCTGAAGTACGTGATGATACCGACCGTACAGGATTAAGAATTGTCATCGAACTCAAAAAAGAAGCTGACGCTGAAGGTATTTTAAATTTCTTATTCAAAAACACAGATTTACAGATTACATACAATTTTAATATGGTCGCTATCTTTAACAAAACACCACAGCTTCTTGGACTAAAACAGCTGTTAAAAGCTTATGTCGATCACCAAAAGGAAGTAGTTACGAAGCGTTCACAATATGAGTTAAACAAAGCGTTAGAGCGTGAGCACATTGTTGAGGGACTCATTAAAGCGATTTCTATCCTCGATGAAGTGATTGATACGATTCGCGCTTCAAAGGACAAACGCGATGCAAAAAACAACTTAATTGAGAGTTTTGAATTTACTGAAGCTCAAGCAGAAGCCATTGTGACCTTACAATTATATCGACTGACCAATACCGATATTACAACGTTAGAAGAAGAGGCTGCCGAGCTTGAGAAACAAATCAAGAAGTTAAAAACCATCCTAAACAGTGAAAGCAAACTTATTCAAGTCATCAAAAAGGACTTACTAGCGATCAAAAAGAAATTTGCGGATGAACGACGCACGGTCATTAAAGAAAAAATTGAAGAAATTAAGATTAATATGGAAGTTCTTGTCCCATCAGAAGATGTAATGGTCACCGTTACAAAAGATGGCTATATTAAACGCACAAGTCTACGGTCGTATACCGCGTCAAATGGTGAGGACCCCGGGATGAAAGATGAAGATTATTTAATCGCTCAATATGAAATGAATACAACCGATACGATGCTGCTGTTTACCAACACAGGGAATTATTTATACTTGCCTGTTCACCAATTACCCGATATCCGCTGGAAGGATCACGGGCAGCATGTCGCAAATGTGGTAAGCCTTGAACGAGACTCTAAAATTTTAAAAGCCATTCCAGTAAGAGAATTTAAGGAAGATGAGTATTTACTATTCTTCACAAAATACGGGATGGTGAAGCGCTCACAACTGTCATTATACCAAGCACAGCGTTATTCAAAAGCATTGGTTGCACTCCGTTTAAAAGATGACGATGAAGTCATGAACGTATTTGTCACAGATGGTAAACAAGATCTATTTATCGCCACTCATGCAGGTTACGGATTATGGTTTAGTGAAGATGAAGTAAACATGGTTGGTCAACGAGCAGCAGGCGTCAAAGGAATTAATTTAAAAGAAGAAGATCATGTCATCAATGGGGCCGTGTTCCCAGCAAATAAAAAAACGGGCTTCTTTATCATAACCCAGCGCGGAGCAGTGAAACGCATTTCAATCAATGAATTTGATAAATCAAGTCGCGCTAAACGCGGTCTTGTTATGCTAAGAGAATTGAAGAAAAATCCGCACCGAATCGTAGCATTCAACAGGATTGAAGGAAACGAAACTTTCGAATTAGTGATGAAAGACGGCACATCAACAAACGTTAACCCAAGTGAATGGAAAAATGCAGACCGTTATAGCAATGGATCATTTGTTATCGATTCAGGAAAAGCAGGGGAAGTCGTCGAAGTACGAAAACACCTGATACAAAAGGAGGATGAGTAGATATTTTTTCTACTCATCTTTTCATATTTATTACACATAAACATTATGTAAACAAACAACAATAAAGAACGATCATCAAAGGAGTAATAACGAATATGAAGGGAAGTACACATCTGCTAGGTGGATTAGCTGCAGCAGTAGCAACGTATCATACCATTCACATTGACAGTCCAACGATTTTTTACGTTTCAGCAATCATCGGCTCAATGATACCAGATATTTGTCATCCGAATTCAATGATTGGAAGACGACTAAAAGTGATATCAAAACCTTTAAACAAAGCATTTGGTCATCGAACGATTACACATAGTTTATTATTTTTGTTAGCGATTTATTGGATAACAAGTCAATTGCCGACATCATATAGTAGCGAAATTCAAGTAGGGTTAACAGCCGGTATGATTAGTCATTTCATTCTAGATGCCATGACAGCGAGAGGCATTCAATTATTTTATCCAATTAAAGCTATGATTCGTTTACCATTTTACACAAAAACAGGATCAGCAATTGGCGAAGGTTTTGTTTCCATAGGTTTATTAGTTGTTATTATTTATAACCTCATATAATTTCATCTTCCGTCTCACTATCTTAAGTATACTTAGGAAACGAGACGGGAAATGAATGATTTTTATTGGATCTCATAATATATATTATGTAAACTAGAAAAAATTTAAAATCATATCCTAACTTGCTAATCCGCTAATAAGGTTCATTAACTGCGACCGTTCCCCCACATTTAACGATAATATCCGGTGCTAAATAACAATATCTGGTGTTCCAATTGTATATTTCTGGTCCCGCGATCCATTTTTTCATCCAAGATTAATATTAAGTGTAATGTTTATGTTTTCTTTATTGAATTTAACCTCTTAATCCATGACTCAATTGTTTAATTTATCTTACAGTAACCGTAGCTGAAAATTAGAACCTAGCATTTTTCTATCCTTTTCGTATTCGTATCCTTTGTTAACTTTGTAGTATCTTGAACAATGAATTCAAATATATCGCCGTTTTGGGAGCGTATGAGTTTTTGTTCAAGGTTCCTTTTAATCGATTATTTGTTTTTGGGACAGTTTTTTAGAAGGCTGGATGTCTATCGAAAAAGAGTATAGAAAATTAGTTATTGTAATGTAACTGCAAAAAAGTTTTCATAATGCTTTTCCACTTTATTTTTTATATCCAAAAATAACCTATACATAAAGCCGAATTAATTGATTAAAATCAGATTATTCTGTATTCTGGTGGTAAGGTGGTGATTAAATGAATGAACCAATTGAATTAACCGAAATAACAGTAATACAAAAGGATACTGCTAATAAAATCCGTCAAGCGAAGATAAGCGGATTCGATGAACCAGTATTATATGGCGTGCATGGTGGAGTTAAAAAGTTTTATGGGGTTGAACCTGAAATTGAATATCCTTCAACGCTTGATCATATTGTATCTGCTGCTGGAGGCTGACTAGTTGGAACCCTTTCTGGCGCGCTGGAGGCGCGTAAAATTCCAACGACAAATAATGTTAAGGCAAAGGTTCAAGGTACTATCGAAGCTCCAGAAGGCGTATTAAAAATCACGAAAATTAGCTGTCATTACGATGTAAAAGTTCCAAGTGACAAAAAGGAAGCTGCCGAAAGAGCTTTGTCAGTTTTTGAACGAAATTGCCCTGTTGCTCAGACCCTCAAAGGGGCTGTAGAATTTAAGCACTCATGGGTAATTGAGGAATATTAATCAACTACAAAAAGATTTACCTTCGATAAGGTAAATCTTTTTGATGTCTATTTTTATTTTAACTTAATCTTCAATTTTAATCCCGATCTTTCCGAATTGCTTTGCATCATCGAGATGGTTTAATGCTTCTGTTGACTCAGTAATTGCAAAAATCCTATCAATGACTGGCCTTACCTCTTTCTCTGATACAAACTTCAACATTTCTCTGAATTCATCCTGACTTCCCATTGTCGTTCCCAATACGGTAATTTGATTTATAAATAAATCAAACAGATTAATATTTAAATTATACCCTGAGGTTCCACCAAAGATTACCAGTCTTCCTCCATTTCTTAACAACCCTAATGATTTATTAAATGTGGCTTGCCCAATGCTTTCAATAACGATATCAATTTTTTCATCTTGAAGTTTTTCTTGCCAGTCTGTATTCGTATCAATTGTGACATCAGCACCAAGCTTTTTGGCCATTTCCAATTTTTCTGCTGATCTTGAGCTTACAACAACACGGTTACCTAAAGCTTTTGCAAATAGTAAAGCAAACGTAATCGTTCCGCTTCCGATACCCGGCAGAAAGACAGTTTCATTTGGTTGAATGTTTCCTTTCGTAACGAGAGCTCGATATGCCGTTAAAGCAGATAATGAAAACACCCCTGCTTCTTCCCAGCTTAAATAAGCCGGTTTTACCTCTACATTTTCCGCAGAAATGACAATTTTTTGTGCCAATGTTCCAGTATGGTTTCCTCCTAAAATTTCAAAACCTTCTGGTGCTCCATCACTTTTTTTCTTCCATCTCAAGCTAGGGTTGATAATAACTTCGTCTCCTACTTTAAAATTCTTAACATTAGATCCAACTTCTTCAATAACACCAGCACCATCAGACCCTATGATCAGCGGTTGATCGCCTTCTTTTTGTCTCCCCAATACAAATAAATCACGGTGATTTAACCCTGCAGAATATAAATTCACTTTCACTTCATCTTGACAAACCTTTATTTCATCAATTTCTTCATACGAATCTACTTGTTTTCCATTCGTTACTCTATGGTAAAACGCTTTCATATTATCACCTCATCACAAATTATTAGTACCTTCATCCTCATCTGAATAAAACTTGAACAAAGCTCGTTTCATTTGAAAGTTACGAATCAAAATAAAAATAATTTCCAAATTAACGAGGATAAACATAACTGGAATGAGAAATAACACGTGATAGTATGGATAAATGACTCCACCGGCTGTAAACGATGAAGCCGATGCAACACCACTTATTGCAAATTTAAATGAATAGTATATTACGAGTGAAAATAAAAGGAACTCAAACAGTAGCAAAGAATTTGCAATGATGGCTTTTAGTTTGCCTTTAAACTTATCTAGTAGTACTTCCATCCTTGGTAGTACACCTGTTGCATATACATAAGCTAGGCCAGGAATGATTGCCAAAGGCATTAAATAATATTGAACAAACTCAATACTCCCATTTAAAGAACCTGTAAAGAAGTTTCGACTGAAAACATCAGCCACAATAAAGAACATCATGGCAAATATACTTATTCCACATATAACAATCCCAATTGATTTAATTGATTGAAATATATGGTACGATTTCTCAAACCTTGTCATAACATTCCACCCCCTCTACGCTTATTTCATTGAGTTAGGTAACCATAATGCAATATCTGGAAATGCAATCATCACACCACCAACTACAATTGATGTAACAATCGCAAACACTAATGTAAATCGGAAAATCGAATCCGATGAAATACGACTCGAACCTGATACTGCATACACACTAATACCCACTGGTGGAGTGATTAATCCAATGGTACCAATAACAGAAACGAAAACACCAAACCAGAGTGGATCGACATTTAGTGCACTAATAATTGGGAGAGCAACTGGTGTTGTCATCAAGATAACCGCAGCACCCTCAATAAACATAAATAAGAAGAAATATACTATTAACAGAATACCTAGTACAAGAGCAGGATAAGCCATAATTGGTTCTAAAAGCTCAATTAATCTTCTCGGAACTAACGACAGCGAAATGAAGCGTCCGAAAACTTGTGCCCCTATAAGAATTAACATTACCATAACAGAGGTTTTCACAGTTTCAGAAATTGATTTCATAAAAAACGTCTTATTAACCTTTCCTAATACTAAAGCGCAAAGGAAAGCAACAAACGCGCCTACAGCACCAGCTTCAGTTGGTGTTACAAACCCCATATAAATACCGCCGAAGATAACACCGATAATAATCAAAGCTACCGATGTAATAATAATGAGCCGTGTAACAGCAATTTTTACATAGTCGGAATCCTCATCAGTTGATACAATATTTCGTTTGTTCCATGAAGATCTCATTAAAAAAAACATAACGAGAATAAATACAAGAGCCGTTAAAACCCCAGGTAAAACTGCCCCCATGAACAATTGACTAATAGGTGTTTCTGTAGCTATACCATATATAATTAACGTGACACTTGGTGGAATAATACTGGACAAAGATCCTCCCGTTGCTGCAATCGCTCCCGATAATGGAGGACTAAACCCCCTTTTATTTAACTCAGGCACTGCAACTTGCCCTAAGGCTGCCGAAGATGCTGTTCCGGAGCCTGAAACAGCCCCTAAAAAACCCCCTGCCACAATCGTCAGTCCACCTAGAAAACCGCCGCTTCCATGTGATATGCGATGGACAATATTAAAATAATCCTTGACGATATCAGTTTGTAATATAAACTGTGCCATTAGTATGAACAATGGAATGGTTGATAATGAATAGGTTGCAACACTATGATAAGGTTGGTTTCCTAATAAGCCTTCTAGCACGCCAAAACCATCTAATAGAATTAAACCAATTACTCCCGAAGCAAGTAATACCGAATGAATGTATAAACCTGATAATAACAATATTGTAAATAATATTATTACTATGGTTATTGTAGCTACAGCACTCACCTTTGAATTCACCACCAAACCTTTGAATTATATGAACAACTTTTCAGTTATCGCGTTAGGGGTATTACTATGTATTCTGCATCTAATAAACGTATACATTGATTGGATGACATTACACCCCATGTCATTTGATAAGAATTATCCGCTATATTCCACTTTTAGAACATAGCGGATAAGAGTGAAGATTAGTAATTTTCTAAATCCATTAATTCCTCAGGCACTTCTCCACCAGCTTCGATCATAATATCACGCCATAGAATTGCAATGTCTTTCCCTGGATATCCATTATTTTCTAGGAACTCAATGTAATCATACCAAGTCTGAACATTAGCATCGGTGATATGCTCTTGAACTTCTTCCGGTAGATCATTGAATGAAATGAACTGACCGTCAGCCTCTTCCATATTATAAGACCTTGCCGCATCTGCTCGATCGATCCACTCTTGAATTCCGTCTTCATACAACTCATCATGCGCTTGTAACATAGCGTCTTGAACCTCGCTTGGCAAGCTATCCCACGTTTCTTGAGTCATGGCAAACACACCATTGGATGAACCAAGGAACAAGTCATCAATTGTGTATGTGAGTAGATCTTGGAACCCAGCACCTGTCCAGTCAGCAGGTGTATGGAAAATACCTTCAAATGCTCCTCTATTTAAAGCATCAAATGCTTCTACAATATTCATTGAAACACTGTTTACACCCATGTTTTCAGCCATTAGCTCAAATAAAAGGTTGGGCGTTCTCATCGAAATACCTTCAACATCATCCACTGAATTAAATTCATAACCAGTTGTTGAAATTGAATATACAGCTCCTGCATTAAGCGTTAATGAGAAGAATCCGTTATCAGCATAATGTGATTCATAATAAGACTTTCCAGTATCTCCAAGTTCAACATCGCTTTCCATTAATTTTCTCAGAGCTTCACCACTAATAAATTCGTCAGTATGACTAACTGGTAAAAACGTGATAGAAGAAGCTGGAAACATGTTTTCATGATAGAATGGGACTAAAATCGCTACATCTATTGTTCCATTTTTTAAAGCATCTGGCTCCTGACCAACTTCCACTAACTCACCACCAGAAAACCCTTCAAACTGAACTTGCCCATCAGTTAGCTCCTCTACACGGTCCATCCATGGAACCATAAATGCAGTCCACCAGCCATGTTGATCACTTAAACCAGTCGCAGCACGGAGCGTAATAGTTTCGCCTGTATCATTCGACGTATTATCTGAACCAGCAGGATCAGAGCCACCTCCGCCACAAGCAGCTAGCATTAATATAGACATCGACACTAGTAAAGTCATAAAAAATTTACGGTTTTTTTTCATTAAACTGTTCACCCCGAATATATTTTTTTAATTAATACTTTACACCGTTACATCGAATGTAATGGTTTTCCTTCAGCTAATAAAGCAAGTTCCTTAATCACTTCGGATAAAGATGGATGTGGATGAATGATTGATGCAACTTCCTCGATAGTACTTTCTAAACTCATAATACTCGTCACACCGGTGACCAATTCATTCACATGCTCCCCTACGATTGAAAAGCCTACAATCTCACCATATTTTTCATCTACTATAATTTTCGCCATACCTTCGGCTCTACCTAGACCATTAATTAATGCTTTTCCATTTCCTTGTAACGGAACTTTATACGCCTTCACTTGATTATATTGCTCTCGCGCTTGTTTTTCGGTTAGCCCTACTGAACTAATTTCTGGAGACGTAAAGACGGAACGGGGCACAAATTGATCTTCAAATTCAACCTTTTGACCCGCGATATTTTCCGCTGCTACAACGCCTTCATCATATGCTGCATGCGCCAATTGCCAGCTTCCAACAATGTCACCCACAGCATAAATGTGCTTAACATCGGTCTGCATTTGTTTATTGACTTTAATAAAGCCTCTGTCTGCTTGTATACTAGTTTTATCCAGCTGTAAAGTATCAGCATTACTAGTTCGGCCCGCAGCAATTAAAACTTTTTCCGATGATAATGAGGATTGTTGACTATCTTTTTCTAGGAATAATGTCACTTCTCGATCGCTCTTACTAGAAGAGACAACCTTTGTATTTAAATGGAATTGTACACCTCGATTTTTAAGTGCTTTTACTAAATAGTTGACAGCATCTTGATCTTCATTCATCAAAGCATGCGGTGCAACCTCAACGACAGAAACGTTGACACCTAACTGTGAAAAAATACTAGCAAATTCCATTCCAATAACGCCGGCACCGACGATTGTAAGTGACTGTGGTAACTCCTTCCAGTTCAAGACGTCTGTACTCGAGACAACATGTTCTCCATCAAATGGGATTAGAAGTTCTGTCGGGCGTGTACCTGCGGCAATAATAATATTTTCCGCTTCTATTTCTATCGTTTCTTTTTCGGTCATTACCTTTATTTGATTATCTGAAACAAATTCCGCTGTCCCACTAATTACTTCAGCGCCTGCACGTTTTAATAAAGCATTGACCCCACCTGTTAATTGTTTGACAACCTTTTGCTTACTCTTTTGAAACTTGATTAAATCTAAACCATGATAAGTGACATCCACTCCTAAGTTTTCCAGATCATTAACTTTACCGGTAGAATTGGCTAACTCCACCATATATTTTGTCGGTATACAGCCTACGTTTAAACAAGTTCCACCTAGATGTTGCTTTTCAATCAAAACGGTTTTTAAGCCTAATTGTGCAGCTCTTATGGCAGCTGCGTATCCCCCAGGGCCGCCACCGATCACGACAGTTTGCCATTTTTTTTGCAATGAACTTTCACCTCATTTCGAGTTATCATTATTTAATTAAAAGTAGTTTAGGATTTTCGATAATTTGTATGAACGCTTGAAGAAACTCTCCTGCAGTTGCGCCGTCGATCAAACGATGATCGAATGTTAAGTTATATCCCATCATATCGCCTACTATAATTTCACGGTTTTCATTGACAATTGGTTTTTCTTTAATTTGTCCTACCCCTAAGATGGCAACTTCAGGTTGGTTCAAGATCGGTGTTGCGTAATAACCACCATAACTACCGACATTTGTTATTGTAAAAGTTCCACCTGATACGTCATCTGTGGTGAGTGAACCATTTCTTGCTTTATCTACTAATCTCGTAAATTCATTAGCAATTTCATGTAAAGACAATTGATCAACATTTTTAATAACAGGTACGACTAACCCATCATCAATGGCTACTGCACAGCCGATATTAATATTTTTCCATTGGATAATCTCCTTATCATTAATACTAGAATTAAAGACTGGGAGCTCCTTTAAAATAATAGATACTGCTTTAATAATTAAATGATTAAAGGATATTTTATAACCTAGATGTTCTGCGATATCATCATTTAATTCTTTTCTGAATTGCACGAGTTTGCTCACATTTACTTCATTAATATCAGTAAGCTGTGCTGCTGTTTGTAAACTTGAAACCATATGCTTTGCAATGTTCTTCCGCATGCCCTTTAAAGGTTTTCTTTCAGCGATTTGTTTTAAACCATGCTGTTTATTGTCAGGTTGTGATGAATCCGGTTCTTCAGTTGTTACAGCTTCAACGGTAGTGTTTTGCTCTTTGTTTTCAATTGCTTGAAGAACATCTCGTTTAACAATCGCTCCAGACGGTCCGCTTCCAGTTACCATCGTTAAGTCAATGCCGTTTTCTCGGGCAATTTTTTTCGCCAAAGGAGTCGATTTCACTTTTCGATTCTTTTCAACAGCGTCTCCATTGCATGCAGTGAGTTCTGGTTTAAGAGTTTTTTGTTCCTGCACTTCATTCAGCTGTTTTTCTACGTTTTTATCGTCGTCTTTATGCTCTGACTGTTCATTATTTATGCTTTCGTATTCGTCCCTCGTTTCAGCAATTGTTGCTACAACAACCCCTACATCGTACTCCTCACCTTCATGACCGATAACTTTCACAAAACCGGAAGCTGGTGAGTCGATTTCATAGGTGACTTTTTCCGTTTGGATAGTAAGTATAATGTCACCTTTTTCTACTTGATTACCTTCCTCAATATTCCACTGATCAATCACTGCACTTTGCATTTCAACACCAATTTTTGGTATTCTTAGTTCCGTTGCCATTGTTTTTCCCACCTTTTAGCGACACATCTCTTTTGCTTCATGGACAATTCTATCGACTGTTGGAAAATGCGCATCTTCATTTACCCCTAAAGGAATCGGTGTAAATGCACCAGCAACTCGTTTAATTGGTGCATCTAAATCATAAATCAGTTCTTCAGAAATCATACTTGATACTTCAGCACCGAAGCCACTCTCTTTAGGCGCTTCATAAACCACCATGGCACGATTTGTCTTCTGGACCGACTCCAACACCGCTTCTTTATCTAAAGGTACTAATGTTCTTAAATCTACAACTTCTACATCAATACCTTCCTTTTCTAACTTTTCAGCCGCTTCTAAAGACTGATATACCGGCTTTCCGTAAGTAATTATCGTTAAGTCTGAACCTTCTCTTTTAATGTCTGCTTTGCCTAAAGGAACAGTGTACTCTTCATCAGGCACTTCCCCTTTAATACTAAAGAGAGCTTTATGTTCAATAAATACAACTGGATTATCATCTCGGATCGATGATTTAAGCAAACCTTTCACGTCATACGGGGTTGATGGATAGACCACTTTCAATCCCGGAACATGAGTAAACCAGCTTTCTAAACTTTGTGAGTGGTGGATACCTGCGCGGAAACCTCCTCCAGCAAGTGTGCGTACAACCATCGGCACTTTTATATTTCCGTTGGTAACATAGTAGGTTTTGGCTGCTTGATTGGCTATTCCCTCTATCGCCAATGTAATAAAATCCATGTACATGATTTCAACAATTGGACGGTACCCTATCATTGCGGCTCCAACACCTAGACCAGTGATACCCTCTTCACTAATCGGGCTGTCCTTTACTCGCCAGCTACCATATTTCTCATGTAGCCCCCTTGTTAAACCAAATACACCCCCAGATTTTCCGATGTCTTGCCCAATCATAAACACTTTATCATCACGAGCAAGCTCTTCATCAAGTGCGTGGGTTATTGCCCATCTAAAATTTATTTTTCCCATTACAATTCTTCCACCCTTTCATTTACTGTCTACGCATAAACATTTTTAAAAGTATCTGAGACTGTTGGGTAATCAGATTGAAGTGCAAATTCAATTGCTTCTTCCATCTCCTTTTCAACGCGAGCTTCGATCACTTTGATCTCCTCTTCAGTTGCAACTCCGTCGTTGATTAATTCCAATTTAAAAGCAAAGACAGGATCTCTTTTCGCCCAGTACTCTTTTTCCTTGTTGTCGCGATATTTCATCGGATCACCTTCATAATGGCCATCCAAACGATAAGTTTTTGCTTCTATCAAAGTTGGACCTTCACCTTTTCTAGCTTTTTCAATTGCATATTTAAAAGTTTCATATGATTTAATTGGACTAAAACCGTCAGTTACGATACCTTCTATGCCATATCCGCTAGCACGGCTTGCAACATTTTCGACACTCATATGTTCATCGATTGATGTGAATTCAACATATTGATTATTCTCACATGTAAATACAATCGGTAACGACCATAGTGCTGCCATATTCAAAACTTCATGGAACGAGCCGCGATTACTTGATCCTTCACCAAAATTGCAAACAACAACACAATCATTACCTTCTAACTTATTTGCATAAGCAATCCCAAGTCCAATTGGCATTCCGCTTCCTAAAACTCCTGATGTGCCATAAATTTTGGTCTCAACATCCATAATGTGTATCTCACCAGAAATACCACCACAACAACCTGTCTTTTTTCCCATAATTTCCGCTAACAACGATTTTGCTGATAACCCTTTTGCTAGATAGAGGGGGCGATCACGATGATGTGGTACTAAAAAGTCATTTTGATTCATGGCCATCCCGAAGGCGGCCCCAATCGCTTCATGCCCTCTATTAGAATGAATCCAGCCTACCACTTTGTTATCGGCAAACAATCTCTGCAATTCATCCTCGAAACATCTTCCTTGATAGATTTTTTCATAGAGACTGAGCTTAAATACTTTAGAATTCTGTGCATTCAATGTTCAAAACCCCTTTAAATAATAATGGTGACTTTTTAAGCCATAACAATCCCGCCATCGACGTTTAATATTTGACCCGTCATATAAGTACTTAAATCTGATGATAAAAACAGGGCAACTTTACCGACATCATTCGGTTTACCAATTCTTTGTATTGGAATTTTAGAAAAATATTCCTTTTTCTTATCACTTTCCATATTGGCAATCATCTTTGTTTCAATGACACCAGGTGCAATCGCGTTAACATTTATACCTTTAGGTCCTAACTCCTTAGCTACTGATCGTGTTAATGAAATGACGCCACCTTTAGAAGCCGCATAGTGAGATTGAAATAAATTTGATCCAGTAACACCAGCTATGGAAGCAATATTAACAATTTTGCCTCGTCCCTTTTTGACCATGTGTAATGAGGCGTGTCGGATCATATTATACGTACCGTTTAAATTAATCTTAACTATTCGATTAAAATCCTCTTCATCTAATTCATAAATTGGGGTGGTCAATCCCGCTACACCAGCAGCATTTATAAGAATTTCTGGAACTGCATGATTTAATGCTATGTCATCAATTGTTTCTTGAACTGCAGAATAGTCTGTTATATCTAATGTCATAACTTTCGCTTGATCTTGGTTAGGTAAGTTACTTAGAGCATCATCTAACCCCTTTTTGTCGATATCTATTAAATAGACAAATGTATTTTCATGATTTAAATATGTGGCGATACTTCTACCGATTCCGCCACCTGCTCCTGTAACGAGCGCTACCTTTCCTGAAATATCTAAATCCATCTATATCCCTCCTTTTATCCCTACACAGCCCTTTACACCTCAAAAAAATTATGAATATTCCGAATTATTTAAGGGTATTTAGTCTTGCATATTCGTTAATGTAATCTCATTTAATCTAATATCATTAGCTTTTCATGAAAATATTTTCTGATTATCAAACTATTCTATGAAAATTCCTTATTATTAGATTAGATAGTTCCTCCAAAATCTATTTGCAAATGGTGTGTTGGACTACCACTTACGTCATTGTTGTCCTTTTATCAACTACCTTTACCTCATCTGACAAAGGGTTTAAAAATTTATGCATTACTAGTGTTGTAAATTAAAACCTTGGCCCCATCTTTTGCATCACAAATCTTAAAGGCCTCTTCCCAACGACTAAGAGGGAAGCGATGTGTGATGATTTTTTCTAAATCGTCTCCTGACTTTTTTAGTATTTCCATCACTTTTTCCCATGTAGTTATCCCGTGTCCCATTGACCCCTTAACAACCAATTGTTTATATAGAATCGTATCGAAGTCTAACGTTACGTCTTTACCGATAACACCCACCTGTAAAAAGGTGCCTGTTTTCTTTAAAACATCAAGTCCACTTTTTATAGCGTGACCACTTCCCGAACACTCTACAACTAAATTAACACCAATGGCATTTGTTTCTTCATCAACAATGGCATGTAAATCTTCTCTAGTTACATCAATTGTTCTTTCACATCCAATTTCCTTAGCTAAATTTAAGCGCTCTTGATCTTGTGATGTTCCTGCTACCAAAACTTTACAACCTTTATTTACTAACACATATGAAGCCAATAATCCAATTGGTCCAGGCCCCGTAACTAAAACGACATCATCTTTTTTAATTGTTGTCAATTCTTCAATGGGCTGTGTAACAACTGCCAATGGTTCAGACATAGCAGCAACCTCATAGGATACATGGTCAGGAATCTTGTAGCACATATCCTCTCTTACGACAACATACTTTGCAAAACCACCATTCACGTGTAAACCCATACCTTTTCTATCAGAACAAAGGGTGTATAGACCTTTATTGCAATACTCACAACGTTGACATGTGTGGACATTTGAAGGTAAAACCGTCACACGATCACCGACAGAGATGTTTTTTACATCATCCCCTACTTCAACCACTTCTCCAGACATCTCATGGCCAATAACAATTGAATCCGTCACTTCAAAATCATTGTGGTAAATATGTAAGTCCGTTCCACAAATTCCTGTGTACTTAATTTCAATTTTCACTCCAGAATCATCAACCTTTGGCTCTTCAACATCCATTATTTGTATACGATCACCTTGTTTTACTAAGCCTTTCAAACTTTTCACCTCTCTATCACTCTATTGTTTTTCAAGCATTTTCTGAATATCTTCTCTCAATACAAATTTTTGGATTTTCCCACTCGTTGTCATCGGCATTTCATCAATAATTTCAAGTCGTTCAGGTACCTTTTGGATAGCCAACCCTTTGCCAAGCAAATACTCTTTCATCGTTTCTAAATCAAGCTTTTTATTTTTATTCAATTTAATAAAAGCACAAGCCTTTTCACCCATTTTTTTATCGGGCATCGCAACGACTGCTACCTGATTAACGCTATCATGTCTGTACAATAATTCCTCTACTTCCTTTACAGAGATATTTTCTCCTCCACGAATAATAATGTCTTTTTTTCTTCCTATGATTTTAATATAGCCATCTTGATCCATTGATGCCAAATCACCTGTTAAGAAATAGTCACCATAAAAGGCGGTTTCATTAAACTCGGGCTGCAAATACCCTAAAAACATTTCTGGTCCTTTGACCGCAAGCTCACCAACTTGGTTTGCTGGAACTTCTCTCATGTTGTCATCAAGAATAATTGCTTCTGACCCCTCTAGCAAGCGCCCATCCGTATAGGCTGTTTTATCAAAGGAGTCTTCTGGACCGCATAACGTTAAAGTGGGGTACTCTGTTGACCCATACACACGTGAGACATAACAGTTTAATAATTTACTGCTATTAATCACCAATTCTGGTGGAACATCAGCGCCTCCACTAAGGATCATTTTTAATGGAACCTGTTGCTCCGTTTCTTTCACTACATCATAAATACCTTGAACAAACGGAGTCGCCCCTAGCAAAAATGTGCAATTCTCTTTAATAATAATTTCTACGGCTTCTTTTGGTTTCCAAATATCCTGCAAAACCAATTTTGACTTTATTATGACTGGTAGTTCCAACCCAGCAATAAATCCTGCAATATGAGTAATAGGTGACGGCATAAAAACATGGTCGTTTTCGCCTAGTTGATAGAGGGAAATAATCGTCTCATTTTCGTGAATGAGTGTGTTATGCGTATGGACGACCCCTTTCGGGTTTGATGTTGTTCCCGATGTAAACATCAATAGTAAAGGGTCCTTTTCATTAACAGATTCAGCATCGAACTGGGAACTTACCTCAGGCATTATACAATCTTCGAAAAACATTTCAATGTCATCGTTTATACTTGGCTGGTCAGCATACTTATCTAAGATAACTATTTTTTGTAATCCATCTAACTCATCCTGGAGTTCTCTAATCATCTTTAAATAATCAAAGTCACGGAATTTATTAGGCAAGAAAATAATTTTTGTTTTAGACTGATGTAATATATATTTCACTTCTCTTTTTCGATAAATTGGAATGATTGGATTGCACACAGCTCCGATCATCGCTACAGCATAATGTATAATCAAGCTCTCAGACCAATTGGGCAATTGAAATGAGACAACATCCCCCTTTTTAACCCCCATTGACCTTAACGTGGAAGCTAAGCTAACAGACTTATTATATAGCTCTTTGTATTTATAAGTGACGTAACTATCATCAACAGCTATGCATTCAGGGCAACTCAAATAGGCATCTTGCAAATAATTGAAAATATTTTTGTTTTTCCAATACCCTTTTTTCACATAATTTTGTTCAGGCATAATCAAATTCATTTTAATCCCCCTGTAAATAAATACGTATTATCAAGACTTTTTAGATATAGTCCTTGTTACTAGAACTAAGTTAATAGGTTATAATTTGAGGGTACAATTAAAGCCAATCACCGAGAGGCTCAATTGAACATTAAAAAACTAATCGTTTGAAAGGTTTCTTCCGGTTGTTATTCTAGAGCTAGAAATATGCCACATTTTCGAATAAGTTGGACAAAGGCCATTTATTTAACAAAAGTATTGTTCAAAGAACAACACCGTTTAGCGGTGCCCTAGAATCAGAAATCAGAGGAGTGACTCTTGAAAAGCAGGACATTCTAATGGTTCAAGCAACCTTTCTGACCATTGTAATGTTTGTCAAGAGCGATTGAGACACCCACCTCTAAGTGGAGAAAGTTGTAAATTAAGCGTTTTCATAAAAGTTTTTGTATATCCAAAATAGATAAATCTAATTAACCCGAGTCAATGACCTTGGTTAATTAGATTATATATTTAAATGACCGAAAAGTCAAATAATTTTGTATTTTTTAAACATTTACAATAATAAGTTTACCGATGCACTCAGATAAAAAACAATATCTATTAATAGAACAAATGATTGGATTGTGATCAAAGTTACGGGAAAAATCTAAAAAATAACTAAAAAGACCTTTAATACCGCTTATAGGATATTAAAGGTCTTTTTAGTTATTATAATATTGCCTTAGTTTCTTCACCTGATTTTTTCGATTACAATCTTTTAATTACACTACTGTTTTACCGAAAACATATTAGGTTAAGCTATTTTTCTTCTTTTTCAATACACCATTTATAAAAAGATCAATATATTGGTTACCTTTATTGAAGATATCAAAGTTGCCATTAAAATAGCACCATTCAATATAAATACCTCTATAAAAACATATGATCATATCTGCTATTTCCGTTTCGGTTAAGTCGTTTCTGATTTGTTCTCTAGCCTGGCCTTCCTCTACTATTTTAAATATTAATTGATTAATTGTTCGATCACTACTAAATACATATGGAGGCATGTTGGTATCTAATTGACTTTTGGCAACGATTGTAACAAATTCATGACCTAACTCTAAGAACAAATTAATACCTTCTGACAGTAGTACACGAATTTTTTCAGGACTGGACATCTCTTTAGGTAATTTGTTGAATACATTTAAATAAAATTCATCTATCTCTTTATATTTTTCTAAAAAGACGGCATCTTTTGATTTGAAATATGTGTAAAAAGATCCCTTTGAGGTTCCTGCTTCCTTAGCAATCTCCTCTATATGCACCTCATCAAACCCCTTCTCATTAAACAACCTTAATGCACTATCAAGTAATGCTTTTCTTGTTTTCATTGCTCTTTTTTGACGTTCTGTTAATGTTTTACGATTGTTTTTTTTCATATTAAAATTCTCCCTGTTTAAAAAATGATCCTTTAATCAATCCGTGTATCAGATTTGCACATTTAAAGACGCTAGTGTAAGTTCCATTTTTATTTACAAAAAGTAAAAAATCCGAATTAATTTCTCATCCCATAAACAAATAAAAATAATCCAAGGCACGGTTACTTTATTTGAATTTTACTAATATTTTGACAAATAAGCAAGTCAGTACACTCTATTTATAAGTCAATATCTAGGATCTTTTCAGTATGATAATATTATAATGGATTAGTCACCGAGATCGAGTAAATGTATATTAAATAGACAGTTTTGATAAAACGGACACTTTTAACTAAAGTAGGGAATTGGAAGTAATAGATTGAATAATGGAAAGTATTCATGCAAAGGGTTTCTTGTTGAAAGTCCTCAAGTGAGTTTTACTTAAAAACAGATGACATCGGATTTTATGAATAAATTCAAGGTCCAAAAGCCGATAAAAAAATTCCCTTCCAATTGAACCAGTTCTTTTATCTATCGCAATAGGCTCACATTCTTAATGGGACTATACCATTTACTTGGGAATAGTATTCAATATTGCTTGTCGTTTTCTAAATTCTTCATTGATGAATTTTATTGTTAAGTTCCAACAATACTTGTAAACAAATGTAATTGACAGCCTAAGTAAACACCAATATCAAAAAAATAATGACAAAATCATCAAGCTGCTACAAGACAATTTTGCCATCATCCCTATATCATTTAACTTTCTCTAGTATCCTTAATAATCCAATCTGAAGCTGACAATAAATCTGGAAATGCTGCATCCGCTAGTGGATCACTCACACCAAGAAATACTCCCTTTGTTCCAACCCTTTTCCCAGCCTGGATATCAGTATCCCTATCCCCTACCATATAAGAGCAAGAAAGGTCTACATCGTATTTATCTGCAAGGTCAGAAATCATTTTTGATCCTGGCTTCCTACACTCACATCCGGCTCTCGGTTTATGTGGGCAATAGGCGACATCATGTATCGTTGCTCCTTCAGCCGCTAACTGTTCAATCATGTGCTTATGGATGTTACGAAGTTGTTGTTCTTTCATAAATCCTAGCCCAACTCCCCCCTGATTTGTGACGACAAAAATATAATCAAATTGTTGGTTTAATTTGCGAATCGCTTGTGGAACTCCCTCTAAAAAATACAGCTGTGAGGGCTTATTCACAAACCTCACTCGGCTTGTAAGAACTTCGTTTATGACACCATCGCGGTCTAAAAAAACTGCTCTTTTTTGACGCATCTGGGAACCTCCAGTTTTCTTCATTTCTATAAGATCAGTTTAGCCTAACCTATTCATATGTAAGCTTACTTTTTTCTGATTAAACGCCATTTTACTTATTATGTTTTCTAGGCAAATGACAAAACGACACTTTATTATTTTGAATCTACTGGAACCTAGTTAAGTCCGACCTTTAATATGAAAAAACTATCAAATTCATAGATTCGATAGTTTTACATTTTCTAATTGAAGAAGTCCATTCTTGTCACATTAAATCCTTAACGGCTGGATAGAGCTTTAAATATTTCTCATATAACTTTGTATATAATTCCTCTAGTTCTCTGTCTGGTTCGTAGGTTTTCACTGTATTGGATCTAAGAATGCGATCAGCAAAGGCTTCATAGTTGTCAACCCACTGCAATTTGATAAATGCTGATGCAGCTGCACCGACAGCAGGGATGTATTCGCTGTTTTGCGGAATACTGATCGTTGAACCCAATACATTAGCTAACGTTTGGCACCATGCCTCACTTTTCGTCCCGCCACCGAGGACTGTCAACGTCTTACTTTTTTCTTTTATTAAAACCTCAAACGTTTGACGTAGTGAATAGCAGATCCCCTCAATGAGAGAACGAGCCATGTCTTCATTCGTTGTTGATGCTGTGATACCGAAATAAACTCCCGTTGCGTTTGGGTCGTTAACTGGAAAGCGCTCGCCATGGATATATGGTAAAAACAATAATCCATTTCCGCCGGCTGGAGAAGAAGCAACTAATTCTTCAAAGGCGGTGTAGCTTTTTTCATCACTCGTTTTCGTTAACGTTTCCACTCCCCATTTATGTACATTTCCGATATTTGATAAAGGGGCAATTGAGATATAACGGTCTTTGGGAAGATGGGCTAGATTAAAAACGCCATGTTCGAGTTGTTGGACCGTGTTTGATGGGATAGCCGTCCATCCAGTTGTACCTAAATAGATATAGCCTTCACCTTCTCGAATAGCACCTGCGCCCATCGTTGTCGCTCCTGCGTCACCACATCCGCACAGCACAGCTGTTCCCTTTTCAAAACCAGTTTCTTGTGCGGCTTCATCCGTTACTTCGCCAGTAATTTCATCAGCAGCTAGAATCGGCGGTAGTTGATCCATAGGTATATGATTTGCTGTTAACCAACCTTTTTGCCAATCTCTTGTTTTAATATTCATTATCCCAGTTGTGGCACCAGTTGTAGGATCCGTGGAGATTTTGTCCGTCAATTTATAGATGACATAATCCTTAGAGCTGAATAAAAATGTAAAGCAATTTGAGAATGTATCTTGCCTATGCTTTTTTAGCCATAACAGCTTGGCAAACGGGGATGCACCATCAATATGGTTTCCAGTAACCATTCTACAATCATCGAACTGTTTGTATAAATGATCGGCTTCGTCCAGTGCTCGATTGTCTGAATATAAGATTGCTTTTTTCGCTTCACCATTTACATCGATAGGAACCACATCCTGCATTTGTCCACTGAACGTGATCATAGCTATGTCTGAAGCACTGATCCGATCATCGTTCCACCATTGTTGAGCAATGGAAACAACTCCATTCCACCAATCAAGAGGGTTTTGCTCAATTTCACCATTTGGTCCATGAATCGTTTCGATGTCACGACTTGATTTACCAGTTGTTGAACCGTCTTTTTTAATAAGAATACCTTTAACTGAAGTCGTACCAATATCAAAAGAAGCGATATAACTCACCGCGTCCACCTCTCACTTCGTTGCTTGTTTTAAACTTCGTATAAATCTTACAAGTGTTTTAGTTTGTTTCTGTTCAATGTGTCTTACAATTTCACTTCCAACAACAACACCATCAAAACCATAACCGATTACTTCTTGGACACGCCTTGGTGTTTTAATGCCAAAGCCAGCCATCAGTGCACCGTTTGTTACCTTTCTCATCTTCTTCTCTAGTTGTGGTAGAAAGTCAAGACTATCTACATCTTCCCCTGTTTTACCAGCATACAGCTGGCAGTAAATGATGTCACTACCTTGACTAACAAAGGAAAGGTCCTCATCATTCATTTCCTTGTTAACGACAGGTATGACTTGAACACGATATCGTTCAAGCTTTTCTCTAACCGCTTTCAGCCTTTCTTTTGACAGGTCAGGAATAATAAAAGCATCTGCTAAGCCTTCTTCAGCAAGATCAATGTAAAGATTTTCGCAAACCACATCAGAGCTATAGCCCATCACCCAAATCGGTACATGAACCTCTTGGCGTAACCTCTGTAAAAGAGCGATATACTGACTTTTTTTATAAAAGTGTTTACGTGTTCGCTCTTGTGCCTTTTGAATAACATCCCCATCTAAAAAAGGGGATTTACTCGGAATGCCCACTTCAACAACGTCCAACCCAGCATCTACCCCTTGTTTAATGAGCCTTACAGATTCTTCAAAGCTAGGGTCTCCGGCGATAAAGTATCCGGTCAGAAATTTTTTTCGGTCATTTTTCACGCCCTTTATCAAACCATTATGATTAGCCATCATTTAGAAACACTCCCTACCTTTTGTGAAATCAATGCGATAATAATGATGGCTCCTGTAATGATATTTTGAATATAGGATTGGACCTCTAATATCGTTAACCCATTTGCCAATACCCCAATGATCGTTGCTCCAAATAATGTCCCTAGAATATTAGGTACACCGCTTCTTATGACAGTCATCCCTAAAAAAACGGCAGCATAAGCATTTAATAAATAGCCTTCCCCTCCAGTAGGATGAGCTGAACCGAGACGTGAAGCTAAAAGTGCGCCAGTTAAAGCGGCTAGTAATCCACAAATGGCGAATGCTAGATTTTTATAACGGGCGATATTAACCCCTGATACTTCTGATGCCTTTTCATTACCACCGATCGCATAAAGTCTTCTGCCGAGAGACGTTTGCGACATGATATACCAAAAACAAAGAACGAGCACAAACATAATCAAGGATAGGACAGGTATAAAAGTAATCGTCGACTGTCCTAATAATTTAAAACCATCAGGGATGTTTTCAAAAACCGTTGCTCCACCAGTGATCCAAAAGCTGACACCACCGATAACCGTACCCATCGCAAGCGTTGTAACAAAGGAAAGGACTTTAAACTTCGTGATAATCGCACCGTTTAAAAAGCCAATCACAAAGCCTACGATGACCGGAATGAGTAGGCAGAGAAAAATCGGCACTCCAGTAGCTGCTAAAAGGGCCGACAGAACACCACCTAAGCTTGCCATCGCACCAATTGATAAATCAAATTCTTTAACGGCCATCACAAGGGTAGCTCCTAGTGCAATAATGACAAGAAATGATATTTGCCGAGTAATATTAATGAAATTATCAAAGGTAGCAAATGAAGATGGGCTTAAGATTGAGAAAATAATGATAATACCAAGGCCTGCTAGGATGGTGCCGTATGAACTGATGAAATTTTTATGGTCTAGTGTTTTTTTATTCGTTGGTGTATTGACTTCCAAGCTAAATGACCTCCTTTTTATAACGATAGCAAATATCTAGTACACGATCAGGTTGTAGATCATGGTTTTCTGATTGAGCGACAATTTCTCCCTCACTCATCACGATGATTCGATCACTAATCTCCAATACTTCTGGAAGGTCAGATGAGACGAAAATAATGCCTTTCCCGTCAGCAGCTTGCTCTCTCAGGAAATGATGAATTTCAGAGCGTGTCATAATGTCTACAGCTTGAGTTGGTTCATCACATAAGAAAATGTTTGGTTGGCATAATAATGCTTTTGCAAATACAATTTTTTGCTGATTCCCCCCACTTAGTTCAGACACCACCTGTTCACTTCCTGTTGTTTTCACCTGAAATCGCTCGAGTTCGCGCTCAACTGAGTTTAGCTCCCGCTTCTTTTGAATAACACCGTTCCTTGTAAATTTATCTAGAATAGAGATCGTCATATTTTCACGAATCGTATTTCCCATGATCAGTGCATCTTCGTGACGGTTCTCAGGAATAAGCACAACCCCGTGTTCAATAGAGTTGCGTGGAGTTGGGTTCTCGATCAATTGACTCTCATATTGAATACATCCTGAGTTTAATTTTCTTTGTCCATAGATCGCTTCTAGTAACTCTGTTCGTCCAGCCCCAGCTAACCCATAGATTCCAAGGATTTCACCTTTATGTAAGTCAAAGTCAATATCTTTAACGAAACGGTCTTTGGTTGTTAACCCTTTGACTGATAAAAGGATTTGTTCGGTTGACTTGCTATGATTTATTTTTTCTTGAGTTTTTATCGCTTTTCCATCTGTCATATATTTGATAATCGTTTCTTTCGATAACTCTCTTCTTTTTAGTGTCTTTGCTATTTGCCCGCCAATGAGTACGGTCACTGTATCGGATAACTCTATCACTTCTTCCAATCGATGAGAGATATAAATAACAGAGACCCCTTTTTCTTTTAACCGTTTAATAAATGAAAACAGTAATTCTGCTTCATTATTCGTTAATGAAGCTGTTGGTTCATCGAGGATTAATAGTTTTGATTCCATCATCATCGCTCGTAAAATCTCAAGTAGTGTTTTTTCGGACGGAGACATCTCTGAAACGACTTTAGAGAGGGGAAGATGAATTCCCCACTCCTCTTGTAAAGTTGCAGCTCTTTTTTTCATAGCTGCCCAATCAATACCGAAGCCGAACCGCTTTTTCGGATATGCTTGATTTAAGAATAAATTTTCAAGTCCTGTAAAGTAAGGCACCAATTGACGATCTTGGTGAATGACATTGATTCCTAATCGTTGAGCATCTCTTGGTGTATGTATGTCTATTCTTTCATTTTCCCATTTGATCGTTCCGTTAGAAGGCTGATAAACGCCTGAGATGATCTTAATGATCGTCGATTTACCAGCACCATTTTCACCAACCAATGAATGCACCTCTCCCGCTTGAACGGTAAGGTTCATATCTTTTAATGCATGATTTCCTCCAAAGTGCTTGTTTAACTGAGAGATTTCTAATAAACTCACTTTTCCTCCCCCCCTACCAAGGTGTTAGTCAGCTGTAATTAACTCTGCAGGTGCATACATTTCTGTATCTTCTACGTCTTCACCGTTAAATACATGCTCCATTTGCTCGATCACGATTTGAGCCATTCCAATAAAGTTTTGCTCTACGGTTGCTTGAACCGGAGACCCTGCTTGAATCATATCAAGTGCCTGACTATTTCCGTCAATACCGGTGACGATAATATTTTCTCGGTTTGCAGCCTCAATGGCTTGTGCAGCACCAATCGCCGGCTCATCCCAAGCTGCCCATACGGCTGTAATAGAATCATCTTCTGCGTTAGCTAAAAGTAGGTTCTCCATTTGCTGACGAGAATCTTCAATTGGACCTGGTACTTGAATTTCTTGCTCTGTAATAACGTTAATATCAGGATTTGCTTCTAACATTTCGTCTAGTTTAATCGACCGTTGTAATACGCCAGGATGAGGACGGTGTGTAAATACGATCAGATTCCCCTCACCACCCATTTGTTCAAGTAGGTAATCCGTGATCGTCTCAGACATCGCTTGATTATCACTCGTTACATTTAATGTCATTCCTTCTATATAACTTGCATCACTACCAAATACGTGAATGCCTCGCTCGGATGCTTGTTGGATTTGTGTTTCAACCTGATTTGGATCCGTACTTACAAGAACAATCGCATCTACATTAGATGAAATAACATCTTCCATTCTTGATGCAAGTGCACCGACATCTCCATTCGTATCAACGACATTCGTGGACCAACCTTTTTCTTCTGCATTTTCTTCTAGTTCATCAACCATTTGTTTAGTTGTCACTGAAGATAAATACGGCGTTAGAATCGCTAAACGCTTTTCATCTTCATCAGTACTGCTTCCTGACTCAGAAGTACATGCTGCCATTACTGCTACAATAGATATAAATGCAATCATCGTTAATAACTTTTTCATCATAGATCCCCCATTACATTTTGGTTTAAAGTCTGCCTTTTTGCTATTTTACAGTAGGGTAGTAAATCACTAAAGGATTTGGACAGAAGAAAACGAGCGATCCTTTCGTCTAGACCACGCGACACCTACCTTTAATAGAGTTCCCCTTAACTCCCCTCCTTTCTAAGCTTTCTTATAAAATCATGAAACTATATTCCTATAGATTTGTTATAGAATAATCTACATCTTTTGCTATGTCAATTAATTTTCTTAAAATTAATAATAAACAATCAATACTAACTTTGCGCATGTTTGATAATTTTTACTGAGTGCTTCAATTCATATATCGTTGACTAGCAGTACGTGTATTGAAGAGGTAAAGGATATGCGAATTCATACAGGTCCAACTCGATTAACTTAAAGAACGAAACCAACTGACATCGATAGGCTCCCTTTTTGATATGTCAGGCATCCATTCGTATATTAAGGAGTCGTAAAAACATGATTAACGCGCAATGCGAATACGATTAGTTGTAATACAGTAAAAAAGCAAGCTTTTGAATGGAGGTTTGTATGATACAAATATCAGGGATCCCGTTTCAACTTAATGATCAGTGGGAACTCAACAGTGTTGAAAGAACCATCATTCAACACATGGAGAATGCACCCGTCTTATATTCTTATTATTCCGTGGATGAATTTTTGTTTGAAATCAGACTACGAAAAAACATTATCTCAAATGCAAACGCAATGAGTCAAAGTCAAGCTCAGTTTACAACCTTTGACTATGCCCGTTGTAACCCTGAGTATTGGCAATTAACAATCGAAGGTGGGTTCCTGTTACGACCTGATGTGCAACCTGCCGATGCGATTCTCGACATTTATGAAAACAGTTCACTCTATGCGTATGAATGTGCAACTGCTATTATCATCATCTATTACCACGCCACACTCTACAGTATTGGCAGAAATTTATTTAATTCTCTTTTTCAAAACCTTTACCTTTATAGCTGGCATACCGATTCTAGCCTTACGATCGATACCTTTTACTCAGACCACTTTTTACCCGGTGATGTTGTTTATTTTAATAACCCTGACTTTCATCCAAATACTCCATGGTTTAGGGGCCTTAATGCCGTCCTCCTCAACGATGGTCGTTTTTTTGGTCATGGATTTCCCATAGGGACGATGGAACAGATTATTGAAATTCTCAATGACCGTAGACGACCAGGCAGTCAGCAGCAAGCCTATTTAACAAGCCTAGTGACAAGACCTTCTATTCACTACTTAGGAAACTTTTTAAGGCAGCAAACAAGCCGTACACCTTACAAAGTACAACGTCCGGTCGTACACCATAACAAAAATTCAATCTGTTATTTACAGTATTTATATTATCTCGCTAATGGAACGGATTAGAAAACAGTAAATAAGATCCCATTGATAAAATTAGTCAATTCACAACCCTCGTAGAAACCCATTACACTTACCCATTTTTTGTTTAGACGGGCTCCAATCCCATCTCTATGAGTAGTATGAAGTATAAACATATTACCAAGACGAAGGGAAGTGTCAACATGTATTCTAATGTAAACGTACCACCGACTCTCGGAGCAAATATCCCACCGAACATTCCACCGAATGTTCCACCTATGCCAACCCATGAAGCTCCAGTAACAGCTCCTGCATTTGGTTATGGCTATGTGGCTCCAGCTCGACCGAGAAATTATTTCACCTTAATTGTCGTGTTGTTTATCTTATTAATCATTGTAGGTGCAAGTATTTATACGGCATGCTAACCTCATTACGCTCGCTAAAAAAAGTTCCTGTGCAGCCTTCTCGCACAGGAACTTTTTTCATTAGTATATCCGTCCTTTACATGCAGATGCTTAAGGTGCAAATCAGGTATGCCCCTCCTACGATGGTGAAGGTTTTTAACACGTTTCTTACATTAGCAACGGTCTCATATGTTACTATAAAAGAATACATCAAGGACGGAGAGTGATTCATTGCTCTCCACTTTGTAATGCTATATTTTATTACTCCCTATCCATTTAAACCAAAACGAACCTAGGAGTGAATTATATATGAACAAAAAAGACATTGCTCACATTCGCCGACAATTCAAAGTAGAAAATGATTTACTAAAGATCAACGACATGTTTAATGTATACATAATGAAAGAATCATCTGATATTTATCACCATCAAAGCCAACCCTTTGAAATGTTAGACCAAGATCAACAGGAGTTATTTATGAATAATTTCAAAAAGCTACTAGGTGGTCAATTGGATGAGAAGTTGTTTGAATTAAAGTTTCAACATGATGCGGAAAATAATAGCCAGCTTATTTTGCACCAAGGGTTATTAAGTAATGATGTAGACGCCTGGAAGGAACAAATGCTCCGTATTGTAGAAAAAATGTTAGAAAACCAACAATATGAGATGGATATTGTCGTAACCTTTATTCGAGGTGAATACTACAGGCCGATGAAAGCCCAAAGTGCTGAATCCGAAGAGAGTGACCGGGATAAGGTCTATTCACATTCGTTTATCTTATGTAGTATTAATAAAACCCAAGACCCCAAAAAAGAGCTGTTGTTTGATTATATCGAGAAAGAATTTAAATATAATATCGTCGTCGACCCGATCATCAACCTCACTGCTCCTATGGGAGGATTTTTATTCCCTTGTATTACTGACAATGCTTCGGATGTTAATCACATTCTCTATTCAGCCGGAAAGGCACATGAGCCTGACCATCGATTCATTGAGGAAGTATTAAATGGTGAAGAAACGATGACTGCAATGGATGACAAAATTGTTTTTGAGGAGATCGTAAAAGACGTAACTGGAAATCAACTAAACACATCGACTCTCTCTAATGTATACAAAGAAATTCACCGTGTCGTAGAAGAAAATGAAGAGGAAGAAGCACCAAAATTAGATTACAAAGACGTTGAACGTGTTTTAAAGGTGAGCGGAATTGAGGATATAAATACCGAAAAAGTAGAGACGGCGTTTCAGAAAGTGATCGATGATGAAAAATATGAAATCAAAGCAAATAACATCGTACCAAAGTATACATCTAAATCGATTAAAATTGATACAAAAGTAGCCAAGGTTTCCATTAGCCCGCAGGATCTAGAATACGTAAAACAGATCACTTTTAACGGTAAACGTTACCTTATGATCGAAGTAGAAGAAGATACAGTCATTGACGGCTTTACAATGCTTCCAGAAGCATTTGGTGAATAAACAGGCGGGTGCGAACGCTCGTTCTCAACCTTAAAGAATTAGACGAATGAATCGGAATGACTTCTGTAGTCATTCCCGACTCTTCCCTTCAATGAGTAGACGCACAACCACTTGAAGGTCGCTGAAATTAATGTCTTCCCGATCTAAAAATAAAGATTGGGCTCCCTTACATGATTGAATGCGGGCTTGCTGGCGGGGATTGGAATGTTGACCAAAGTATCGTTGAACCAGCCTTTAGGAACCAAGATGTATATTATAAGGTTCAACGAGTAGCGGATACCCTACCTTGCTTTTAACTTCATTAAAAAAGCGATCACCTATTACTAAGCAATCGCTTCCGTTACTAGAAAACACTATTCACTTCTTTTCCTTTGGTCGATAACCTTAATTAACTCGCTAATTTTTTCGTTTCTTTCTTGGTCTAATTTTGTTTTGACATTCATGAACTTAATCACTCTTACCACAAAATAAATCCCAAAGACAATCAGTGCTAAATACAATATAATAGGTAAAAATGTTAACAGAACAAATACTCCATCGCTAGCGTTCATCATTTTAAATGCCCCCTATATGACTTATTCCATTATTTGAGATGATTTTCTTCAATATTATCATTTACTGTTGTTATGCTATTCATAAAAGAATTCATGTCATAACTTATTGAAATATTTAAGCCCATTCCAAACTCACGAAGATGTTCTCGAAGCTCTAACAAGTGTTCTTTATCTTGTTCAGAAACCTCAGAAAAGCTATACAACCTATCATTTGGATACCTAGTTCCTAAGAGAGTATAAAATTGATGGAGGGTGCGATGATCATTCCTTGAAAGAGTATTTAAATGTTCCCCAGTTTGCAGTCCGATCCACAAACCATCTATGACATCTCCTAACTTTGAAGTTACCAAATTAGGTTCAGACCAATCATTCTCCTGTTGATGTGCAATTAAACCTTCTAATTCAATAAGATTGTCTTGTACCTCTGTTAAAAAAATCTGTTCAGAGGCAAAATTGACCTTCATGTAGCCCCAAGTAATGGCGAGGACTAGCATTATATTTACAGCGATTGATATTCTATAAACGATCTTTTGTTTTTTAGTCAAGCTATCACTCCTATAAACATCGTGCTCTTCTACTAGTTCTTTTCTTTTATTTCCTTCAACAATTCAATGATTTCTTTATTTTGTTTGATTTCCTAATTTGAACTTCTATGGCTAGTAGTGTAATCACGATTACAAGTGCGATAATTAGTAGCATAACGATTCCCTCCACCTATTCTCAATCTTATCTTCTGTCTTTTGTAGCCTCTTCAATAACAAGTACTAGTCTTAAGAATTCAATTGTACCGAAACTCTTAACATACATATTCTAACACAGATAACACATATATCCTCTCGATTATTTCAGAGCTCACGGACCATATGAGGTACTTATCAATTAGAGATTTTCGAACTGCTATGTCACTGAAAGGTCTATGTCACAAGCATTCCTAGGCTAGTCATACTTGCTACTACTCAAAAAATAAAGGCACAGAAAATACAGTCATTACTGTATTTCCTGTGCCTTAGTATTAATATGGGTCAGCCTCGTGACTCTTCTTCACAGCATCTTTTGTAGCTTCATTAGCATCTAGTGATCCTTGACCATATTTCGATTGACCTGCTTCACGCCCCGGTACTGTGTTTTCCTTCTCCATATTCTCTATTTCTTTCATTTTCTGTTCGATTCCTTCCTTCACACGACGCCCATAATCTTCATCTGCTTGTGTGAAGTGATCAATCATCGCATCCTGTATTTTTTTATCACATACGGCAAGGGCTTCAGATAGATTATTGATCAGCTCTTCGCGCTCCCAATCTTCAAAGCTCCGGTATGTATCCCCCGCTTGTCCATAGTTATTCGGACGATCAATCGGTGCACTCATTGCTGCTGCATTATACGTTGGCTGGTGTGGTGGTTTATTTTCTTTACTTGCTTCCTCATAACCTCCAAGCATCGATGGCTCATAGTTAATATGTGGATTATCTCCAAACTCTTCTTTATCATGAATTGCCATTTGGCCACGATGTTGATTCGTGCGAACATCCGTTTTTGGTGCATTCACAGGTAACTTCAGATAGTTCGCACCAACACGGTAACGCTGTGTATCAGAGTAAGAGAAGGTACGACCTTGAAGCATTTTATCATCTGAGAAGTCCATCCCATCAACAAGAACCCCTGTTCCAAAGGCCGCTTGTTCAATCTCCGCATGGAAATCTTCTGGGTTGCGATCCAGAACCATGCGACCGACCGGTAGCCAAGGGAACTTATCCTCTGGCCACAGCTTTGTATCATCAAGAGGGTCAAAATCAAGTTCCGGATGATAATCATCCTCCATAATTTGTACAAAGAGCTCCCATTCCGGATAATCTCCATTCTCAATCGCCTCATATAAATCTTGTGTTGCATGACCGACATTCTTCGCTTGAATCTCATCCGCCTCATCTTGTGTTAAATTACGAATCCCTTGCTTCGGCTCCCAGTGATACTTCACTAGTACAGCCTCGCCTTTATCATTTACCCACTTATACGTATTTACACCAGAACCTTGCATGTGGCGGTATGTCGCTGGAATTCCCCATGGGGAGAATAGGAATGTAATCATATGTGTTGCTTCTGGTGTACGAGATACGAAGTCAAACATCCGCTCAGGATTCGGCACGTTTGAAGCAGGATCCGGCTTAAATGCGTGAATCATATCAGGGAACTTCATCGCATCACGAATAAAGAAAATTTTCAAGTTATTCCCAACCAGGTCCCAGTTACCTTCTTCTGTATAAATTTTTACCGCAAAGCCGCGTGGGTCACGAGCTGTCTCCGGAGAATCCTTCGCTCCTGCTACTGTGGAGAAACGAACCATTAACGGTGTTTTCTTTCCAGCACCCGAAAATACTTTAGCTCGAGTATACTTCTCTACAGGTTCGTCACCAACTTTTCCGTACGTTTCAAAATAGCCAAATGCTCCAGAACCTCTTGCGTGTACGACACGCTCTGGTACCTCTTCTCGATCAAAATGTGAAATTTTTTCTATAAAATGATAATTCTCAAGTGTCGCTGGTCCACGATCTCCAATCGTACGGATGTTTTGATTATCATGAACAGGTTGTCCTTGGCGTGTTGTCAGTGTTTCACGCTTCTTATCATCTCCATTTAAAGAAGCATTCATATCTTTTTTATCTGCCAAACTAAAACCCTCCTCAAATTTCATTACAGCTATAACTTGCATCACATTAGAAATTTTATACAGCACCACACCCTAAATTTATCCAATCATTTAAAGACTAACCACCATAACAGTTCAATATTTTCTCGAATCACTATAAAAATAGCATTAAAAAATTCGAAGATCATGGATTTAGTTGTCATATTTGCTCTATCAATTGAACCAACGATTATCAATAGACATTGGCGCGTAAAACAATAAAAAAATCACAGCTGCACGAGGTTCTGTGATTCAATACATTTTCAATTGTTAATTCTATCCCCCGTTCGTTCAAAACTTGAGATTTGCGATATAATCTATCACTCTAGGCGGTAATGATTACTAACTTCGAGATCTTCTATACAAAATTTAATCTTTTGGTAGTTAATGTTGCTGTACAAACGTCCTATACATTTGAGATAATTTACTTTATGCTAAAATATATAATCTCTTTCACAAAACTAGTAACATTTAAAAATAACTTTAATCTTCTAATACTAGAAAGTAGGGGGATACCTTGCTAAAAACAGAACAATTAACAAATACAGAACAACGCCCAAAACTAGATATCATTTCACAAACAATCAAAACTGGAATTATTAAATCTAATCTCATTACTATGTTTGCTGGTATGACGTTAGCTATATTCACTTATGAAGTCAGTTTCATAGATAAACTACCTGACATGGTACTCGCAATTCTAGGCACTATACTTGTAATAGGTGCAGCTGGTGCCTTTAATAATTTATATGATCGAGATATTGACGCCATTATGGAGCGAACAAAAGTGAGACCAACTGTCACGGGAATGATTTCGTTTAAGACTGTCTTATGGCTTGCTATTTTAATGTCTATCCTTGGAATTTTTGCTCTTTCACTTACTACACCTCTAGCAGGCTTGCTTGGCTTTTTAGGTCTTTTCTTTTATATAGGACCTTATACGATGTGGAGTAAAAGAAGAACCATTTATAATACTGAAATCGGTAGTATCTCGGGTGCGATGCCCCCATTAATTGGTTGGGCAGCTATGTATCCCGACATTACACACCCTGCGATTATCGGACTTTTCATTGTTGCTGTGATATGGCAAATGCCACATTTTTACGCGATTGCGATCCGAAGAAACGATGAATATAAAGCAGCCAGTGTTCCGATGTTACCCGTCATCAAAGGTGTTAGACGAACATATATACAAACGAATGTTTATCTTGTGATTCTCATTGCTATCAGTGTTTTATTTGGCACCTTAAGTCTAGGGCTTATGCTAGTAGCTTTACTCTTAAGTATAGCTTGGCTTATCTTAAGTATTTATGGCTATCATAAAATGGTTGCAGAGAAATGGGCGAAGGCTATGTTTATCTATTCTCTCATTCACATGACAATCCTGTTTTCAACGGTCATCATTTACTCAATCATTGGAATTTTATTTTAGAAAAAGAACCAAGTGACACGCTTATATGTGTTGATTGGTTCTTTTCTTTAATTGGGTTTAGTGTATGTCATAACAAAATGTAATACTGTGACAGAATCCGTTGGGTTAATATAAGCATGTTCGACATCACCATTAAACTTTATAGCGTCATACTCATAAAGATGGTGATATTCATCTTGTATTTTAATTTTTAACTCGCCTTCCATCACAGTCACATATTCGATCACTCCTATTTGATGAGCTCCAGGTGAATATTCACTATTGGGCTCTAGAAAAGCCCGATGTATTTCAAATGAACCGTAATTTGAAGTGTCAAATATCGATTGCAACGTACAAGCTCCATTGGTACTTACCACATCATTCCCTTCGTTTTTCCGTGAAACTAGCACTTCCTTATCTTCATTAAGTAATGTCGAAATTGGAATTGTAAGGCCGTTAGCTATTTTCCAAATCACAGATAATGATGGGTTTGCTTCTCCTCTTTCAATATTTCCCAATGTTAGTTTACTTACTTCAGTGATGGTAGCTAGTTCCTGTAAACTCATCTTTCGATCATGCCTAATTCTTCTAAGTGTATCACCAACCTGTCGGGCTAATTTTTCTGCATCATTTGATTTGTTGACCATGTCGCCAAACCTCCATATTCTTTTCTTCCCGTGGTATAATATAATAAACCATTAGTAAAATATATTATACTTTAATCAAATAACTAAAGGTGGTTTATCATGAAAGAAATATTAATTGGCATTTTAGCTTCTATGTTCTTTGCAGTCACATTTATTTTAAATCGTTCTATGGAGCTTTCAGGAGGAAGTTGGATATGGAGTTCATCCTTACGTTTCCTGTTTATGCTCCCTTTTCTATTGATCATTGTACTGTTACGGAACAATTTAAAACAAGTCCTATATGAGATGCTGAAACATCCCTTTCAATGGTTATGCTGGAGCTTTGTTGGATTTGTGTTATTTTACGCCCCATTAACTTATGCTGCGATTTATGGACCTGGCTGGTTAGTAGCCGGCACATGGCAATTAACGATTGTTGCAGGTGTTTTACTCGGTCCTCTAATGTATAATACAATCCAAACGAAAGAAGGACAAATTAAAGTGAGAAATGAACTACAAACAAGAGCTCTACTGATTTCATTTCTCATATTATGTGGGGTTGCCCTTATCCAGTTTCAAAATGCTAATCATTTAACATGGTCTGAAGTTGCAGTTGGTGTGTTACCAGTTGTAATAGCAGCATTTGCTTACCCATTAGGTAACCGAAAAATGATGGAATTATGTGGCGGGAGGTTGGATACATTTCAAAGGGTATTAGGAATGACGTTAGCTAGTTTACCGTTTTGGTTCGCCATTAGCGCTTTTGGTTTTGTAACAGTCGGTGCTCCTTCAACAGATCAGCTGTTGCAAACATTTGTTGTAGCCATTTGTTCAGGCGTTATTGCAACAACATTATTCTTTATTTCAACGGATAGGGCTAAGGGAAATCAAGGAAAATTAGCTGCCGTAGAAGCAACACAGTCTACTCAAGTACTATTTGTGATGATAGGTGAAGTGTTTCTCCTATCAACTCCTTTACCAAACGGATTAGCTGTCGTTGGACTTTTCATTATTATCCTAGGTATGTTTCTTCACAGCTACTCCACAAAAAACAAAAACAGTAAACTGAATACTATTCCATTATATAAAAGAGAACAACAGAAGCTTTAGCTTACGAAAGATGAATAATGTATAAATCGAAAACTAGGATGAACAGTGGTTTATCCTAGTTTTGCATCAATTTTTAAACAAATTTAGAACTATTGTTTACTATTAATTTAAAGTAACCTGGGATTCATATTCAACGCAAAATAACCTATCGCCAAAATAATTCCAAAGCCTAGAATACAATGCAAAAGAATCTGTTTCCAAAACAGTTCACCATCTCTATCTTTACGATAAACTTCCATTATTCTATATTGAACTTCGTCAACTTGCGGGGTGCTCCACCATCTTTTAAATGAGATTTTTATATTTTTTCTTTCTTCACCCAGGATTCCAGCCTCCACTTTAATTTTTGCTTTCCCCTCATAAAGATCAAATATCGTTTCATCAGCTTGAAAATCTCCCTTAATTTCATAAGGAATGGAACGTTGAGTTAGCTCTTTATTCAATAAGGACACCACCGACTCTTTTGTCGTTTCATAAATAGTTACTTCTTTACCATTAAAATAGAATCTAGAAAGCAAACCTACAACCAAAATCCCTATTACCACTCCATACATAATAAATGGATCAACACCTAAGCTTCCCACATAAAAAAATGGTACAATCGAAATCAAAAGCATGAGGACAAAGACTATTTTTGACTCTATCACTACCCCTCTTTGCTTCTGAATTCTATAAGCGGAATAAAAGAAATATAGTCCGAGTATGAATCCAGCACAAACTATAAATATAAATTGTAAATATAAATCATCACCCATACTACTGCCACCTCATTTTCCTATAGAAGGCAAAGGAACGTTTTTTGCTGTTCTCTCTGTACATTCCTTCACAATCATATACATATACTAACATAAATGACACAAACATCCTTTTGATATATGATCATTCAATTTGAGTGGACTAAAATATAAATTAAAATTCAGCCGAGGGTCCACATAGAGTGGGAATCGGAACGCAAGAAAAAACACAGCTACTCAGTGTAGTGGCTGTGTTTTTTAGTAGGGTCAGTTTTAATGACAACTTAGATGCAGTTTTATTAAATCAAAATAGTAATCAACTTTTTCAAGATAGGAAGCTTATTGTTAAAATATAATTTGTATTTTATCTAATCTCGCCAAAAAGTCGTATATTCTGCTTTATCTCGAATATTAAATTCAATGATTTTCTCAAGCAAATCGTAATTTACTTGCTTATTCCATGCAATTCGAAACAAGCCTTTGGTAGCGCTGTAGCCAGCTTGTACAATATCATCAGCAAAATGCGCTATACCTACTTCTTCAGGTGAAACGCTCATATGATGCTTTGCTGTGGAGAAACCAATTATAAATGTGCCGTGATCAGAAAACATTGGCGTATTCCACTTTATATGCGGTTCCAAATGTGGGAATGTACGAGCAACCCATGACAATACACCCTCAGTTCGGTCGCGGTGATCTGGGTTTTCGATACCTGCTAAATACTTCGAAAAAATGTCCATATTATTCTCCTTTACTATTATGCTATCGTCACTAAAGTGTTGAGTATCTTTGCTCAACGTAGGATTTAAAACGCCAATGCCTTGTCTTGCTCTTGTACGAATATACTTGTTACAATTATTTTTGTTTTCGCCCCCATTCGAATGATATTTGCTAAGTATGATGCCCTGACAACAATAGCTAAAAGACAATCCACATATTCGTCAGAAGTTCCTGGTTCGAATCTCTCGTAACACTTTAGTAGTATCTCGAAATCAAGTCCTTGATAAACCTGTCACTTACAAAAAAGCGACCGCACATGTTCTGCACTCGCTCCCGTTTACTATATTTCGTACTCGTATGTTTTTTTGTTGTTCCACTCACTAACCATTCGACGCTTAGGAGTTGCCTCCTTGGCCACTCCTTGTTTGACTTCATCCTATCTTATTCCATATTACAGTGAAAGTAAGTCATTCTTAGTCCAGATTTTTCAATAATTGGAAGACCACCCATATCAAAACAACTGTTAGCTGCTTCTGTCACTTCTAAATAACTAAAATAAGATTGGCTAGCTATTATGACCGCAATCGCAAGAAAAGCAATCGTTCCTATCATTACTAATCCCTGTACTGGTGTCATCTTTTTATCCATCCCATATAGATACCTTCCTAACTTCAAACAATGATTTTAAAGCCAAATGAACATAATCACCTGAAGAACTACTCTCAAAATTAAGTAAGCTTTTAGTATACAGTCGTTATTAGCTTAACATTGATTTCTTTCTTTTGAAAAAAAAAACGTTCCTGCTTATAACAGTAACGCTCACGTTTGCAAGATAAGGATATAAAATTATTTTGCAAATTTATAAAAACTAAATAAAAATACTGTTTGAACCACAAGAAAAATCAAAGCGCCAAAAATAGTTAGAAAAAGGAATTTGATCAGTGATACGTTAATAAAATTAACCCCAAAAAAGACAACAGCAACGATCACCCCACTAATAACTCCGAGCACCACGTAAGCTGTTACCATGATTAGAATTCCTCTCATCCCCTTCAGATTAAAGTTATGGAGAACTAGACGATCAATAACCAAAGAAAGGCTTACACCTAATATGATAAAGATAAAAAAGACTGGTACAAAATTAAAAGCAAATAAACCACTAAAAGAATAATATCCAACATCAGAAACCCTATCAGCTACTGGTGTATACGCTGCCCAAGCTAGATAAAAAGTAAAAGCAACTGCCGAGACAATTGCTACCATTATTTTAATAAGGATAAGGTTGTAACCCTTGTGCAACATTTTTCTACCTCTTTTCTTCCCCTCAGTTTTCCCGTATACCATTATGGCAGGTATAACTGGCAAGAGTTAGAGGAAAAATAAAAAAACAACTGCCCAGCTGCGCTTCTTCATGTAAAACAGTGGTTACTTTCTCGTTACCATTTAGGCATGTGCAATCTAATCTGGTTATCTTGTTTCTTCATTTATGCATTTTCTTTTTGTCTACCCTTAATTGCGATTTCTTCTGTTGCCTTCTCCGTTTTAAATACCCAGTTTAATAGAGTGTCTCGGTAGCGTGGGATCATCCACCCTAATATTTTGCCAATAAAATAGGCAGCAATGATTGTACCAATGCCGATTGAACCTAATGATTGGATGAAAATTAAACATATTGCACCTGCCACACAAACATTGATTATATCCCCTGAGATTTTAGCTTTACTAAATACGATCTTAAATCTCTCACTAATTACCTTCGTTAACGCATCATAAGGCATGAGTGGAAGTTGAGCCGTTGTATAGCCCAATAAGCCGATTGATACAACGAATAAACTAACAATTAAATAGACAAATTGAGCAAAGACGGTTTCAGGTGTAGGGAATAGTCGTATGATGAAAAGCGTTACATCCATGAAGAAGCCGAATAAGAACGCAATAATGAGTTGGCCTGCAAATTCATTAAGCACTACACGTTTGCTAAAAATGACTTGAAAAATAATATATAAAACATTTGAAAGTACAGTTGTTACACCAATTGATAGGCCAGCCGTTAACGTAGTTGCATAAGCAAGTGAGGACACAGGAGAGACCCCTAATCCTGCTTGAATCGACAAACTCACGCCTAGCGACAAAACAAATAAACCCAACACGTATAGGCTGGTTTGCCTCATAGTTCTACCCATGATTCATAAAACCCCTCACTTTCTATTAACACCATAAAAATAATTATTAAGGTTAAATATAACACCGATTTTAAGATATGAATAATATATATATGGTAAACTAATCATATATATATTATATGATGAAAGGGGATATACATGGACATTCGACAATTAAACTACTTTAAAGAAATCGTAAGACAAGGTAGCATCTCAAAAGCAGCAGAAGTACTTCACATTGCACAACCACCACTTAGTCAAGTATTAAAAAAGCTTGAAACAGAACTTGGCACGACATTAATTCATCGTTATCGAAAGAAATGGGAACTTACAGAAACAGGAAAGTTATTGTATCAATATGCGGAAGACATGTTAATTCGAATGGAAGATGTAAAGCAGCAAATTCAGGACATTGAACAAAATACGGCAGGAACAGTATGTATTGGTGTGTCCTCTGCATGTTCGAATATGCTCATTGACTATATCAGTATGTTTAGAGTGCAATTTCCAACGATTAAAATTAGTATCGTTACAGGGAATTCAGCAGAGATCTTAAAAAAACTGGAACAAAGAGAAATTGACATCGCCTTGGTTTTACGATTGGAACATAGTGGCCAGTATAAAATGAAAAAATTGAAACAACAGCCAACCGCTGTGATTATCCCCAAAAGTTGGGCAACATCATTTTCATCTCAACATATAACCTTAGAACAAGTAGCCCAATTCCCTTTGGTTATGCTAGGAGCGATGGAAGGACATTCTTTTTATAAAGACCTTCTTCATGCGTTTAATAAACATCATCTAAAGCCGAATATTATCATCGAGTGTAAGGATATCAATATGATCGTTGCGCTAGTAAGCAGAGGCTTAGGCTTATCTATTATTCCAAAAATGAATTATACATCACATTTTCTAGGACAAACAACGCTTTACGAACTGAAACAATTTGACTTTAGCGTAGAGCCTGTTTTTTTAAAACTAAAAGATACTCCTACCTCAAAGGCAGCTACCCAATTTTGGGAGTGCGTTGAGTGAACCAAAAGATCGTAGTATTTCGTCAAGGATGTATTTCTTTGCAATAATAACTGTAGCCTGTAAAAAAGTTTCCTAACCAAAAAAGGAATGCTCTATGACTCTAGCATTCCGTACAATTAAAGCTCATCCAAAATAAGAGAATGTTGCAAAGTACATAATTAAAAGGGTAATGAGAAGTGCATGAATACAAATCCCGACGATACTAAATACCATTCCAGCAACCGATAAACCTTTCCCACCTTCATTTTTCATTTGTATTTCTTTAACACTTTTTCTTGCAACTATCAGACCAACAATCCCAATAATCAGACCAGCATAGGGAATGACTAATGATAATATACCAAATGTTATGGATGTAACTGCTTTACTATTTGTTTGTATAGTGGACGTCACCTAACCGCCTCCAACCGTATAAGAAAATCCGGATCAACCAGTTGAGAAAATGAAAGCATCTGTGTATTTCATAAAGTTAATTATTTTCTATGTTTTTCTTGACCAATCTTTCTGTTTCTCAAAAATCCAAAAATCACAAGCGTCATTAGGAATATAAATAATAGGGTGAATAAAATTGCATAACCAATTTCTTGATTGGTATAATTTCGATAAGCATATATTCCCATTGAAATAGCACTCACTATTAAAGATAGAATTATGAATGGGTGAATTTTCACTTTATTCAACACCCCTCACCCCATGTAGTAGTTTTGCATCCTTCAACCATACCCCCCTCTAGAAAAATCGCTTCTATAAAAACAAAGATTAGATGGAAAATATTAGAAATGTTTAACATATCTTCTATCCCACATACCTATTTAAGATATGATCAACTGAATGACCATATGACTCGCCAAACATATTTACATGTACGAGTAAATAATATAGTTGATAAAGAGGTTTTCTTGTTTCATATTCGTCAGCGAGAGGGTACACCGAAGTATACGCCTCATAAAATGTTGTAGAAAACCCACCAAATAATTCAGTAAAGGCGATTTCGAATTCATGATCGCCAAATAAGACAGATGGATCGATCAAATAAGGTCTACCCTCTTCCCCAATAAGCCAATTTCCACCCCATAAATCGCCATGCAGGAGGCTAGGCTGAGGATGATCAGGTACCCATTTTTCAAGCTGTTCTAACAACAAGAGTAATAGGGTTTCACGTCGACCTGTAATCGTTTGTCTAGCTCGTCCTATCTCTAATTGCCCCCTCAGTCGAAAATCACGGTAATAAGTCAGCCAGTTGTCTACTAATTGGTTGTCTTGTCTTAATTTCCCGATATATCCATCACGCGTATATCCATATCCAGGAACTTTACATAAATGCATGGCAGCAAGTTGTTCCCCTAATAAGGCTTCTGTGCTTGAACGCTTTGTTCCATCAACCCATTCTAGCCACAACATATGTATTCTGGACTGATCATCTACAGTATTCATGAGTACGTTAGGGACAGAGATCGTATTCGTCTTAGCTATGCGTTCTAACCCTTCAGCTTCAAAATCAAAAAATGAAGCATCAACGTCCCTATTTAGTTTGACAAAATATTCATTTTCCTTACTTCGTACATAATAAGCCTCATTTATGTCTCCCCCAGCAACGGGACGAAGTTTTTGAAGCTTACCGTTCGGCTCTAATCGTAAAAGGAATTTTCCAATGATTTCCTTCATATCATCATCCTCCTTCTGATTCCCAACTAGACAACCTCTTTCAAAAACTATATAAATCGTTCGCAAAGGTTTATTGCATTGGGACAATAGTAAAAGGACGAGAAAAAGCGAATTGCACTTTTACTCATCCTTATTAGCATGATTTTCTTATTATTTTTTCCTGACGGTATAATGCGTCGCATAAGCCTCTTCAATTTTAGGATTACCTGATTTACTAAATCGAAGCCTTTTGTTTTGGCCTCCCCATGCGTTATAAGCGGTCCAAGAAGGTTTTAAGCCTAAGCTTAAACAATAGGACCTGAATTCTTTCATAAGAAAACTAAATTGTGCTAGGTTCCCTCTTATGACCCGTTCTAAATAAAAAACGTTACCTTTTCGCCAGCTCTTGTAATTTTCTTCAGTTAGTTTATTTAAATAGATGAACACATCTATTGCACTCAAAGATCCTTTTCACTACAGCTAACATTAACAGCTTTTTTTACTTTTGCTGAGAGTTCCCTTCTATTGACTTTGTTTCACAACCCCTATATTTATTCCTAATAGTAGTCTATTACAAGCTTAACATACCACACAATAGCTATTTGCTTCAGCACTGATCTCGTACGGCACCAAATGCAATGGTTGATTCATTAACAAACCTCGTACAAATCCATTACATTCACCATTTTTGTATAGACGGGGTCCAATCCCATCTCTATGGGTTGTATGGAGGTATAAAATATTACCAAGACGAACGGAAGTGTCAACATGTACTTATACTTAACAAAATGTTCGAAAAACGAATATCTGCTTATAAAGCACTTGGGTATAACGAAGAGAAAGCATTGAGAAACATGTCAGATGATGAACAAATGAAATTGTTTTAGTAAAAATGAGCCCCATCATTAGGATGGCGGCTCATTTCATTACAAACTGTCTTACTTTTTCAACTCCAACAACGCAACACTTTCTACGTGTACCGTTTGTGGGAATAAATCTACAGGCTGTACGACTTTTAGTTCATACCCAAAAGCCTCTAGCTCTTTAATGTCTGTTGCAAATGTATCTGGGTTGCATGATACGTAAACAATTCGACCTGGTTGAGCACGTCCAATTCTTCTCATTACTTTACCACCTGCTCCTGAACGAGGTGGATCTAGTAACAGTAATTCTGGGTGCCCAAAGCTTTCTAACATCTGATCAATGCCTTTTCTAGCATCCTTGGCTAAAAACGTAGTGTTGTCTAACCCGTTTTCTGAGGCATTACGCTTAGCCGATTCAATAGAGCTCTCAACAATCTCTATTCCAGCAAGCTTGTCTACTCTACTTGCAAAAGGTAGTGAGAACGTCCCAACACCACAGAATAGGTCAATCACCTTTTCAGTTTCCTTTGGCTCTGCCATTTCTAATGCTATATCCACTAACTTCTGGGCTTGTGTTGGATTCGTTTGGAAAAACGTATCGAACCAGAGGCGGAAGCGATAGCCTGCGATCTCATCATAGATAAAGTCTCTTCCTGACAATACGTGAGTTTCTTCTGACTGCGTACGATCAGCCCAGTCTGTATTCTCAAGCCATAACAAGCTTTTCACTTGAGGAAACTTATCCTCAATTCGCTTGACTAGTTGATCAACTGCTTCTGCTAAATGTCCTTCTGGTGCTTCTGTTGCAAAAAGACCTAACATCATTTCTCCAGTGATAAATGACTGCCTTACCATAAGGTGACGCAGTAATCCTTCATGCTCGTCTTTGTCATAACCTTTTAACTCGTATTCTCTTACCCATTCAGCTACTTCCATCGCAGCATCAACCATATCCTTGCCAGCAATTAAACACGTTTCAAGCGGAATAATTTTACGCCAGTTCCCTTGCTCATGCAGCCCTAATGAACCTTCAGGAGAAAAGGTAAACTCCATCTTATTTCGATAATGCCACGGCTCATCCATCCCAATCGTATCTAACACTAGATCTGAGTCAAACCCTTGAGATTCGACTGCCTCTTTCACATGATTCGTTTTTGCTTTTAATTGCCCACTATATTGCCAGTGCTGCCATACACAACCTCCACATTTTTGGAAGTGAGGACAAGGTGCCTCGATTCGTTCGTCATGAGCTGTTACGATTTCATCTGGCATAACCTTCCATCGTCTTCGGCTAGGCTGAGCGACCGTTACACGAACCTCTTCTCCTGGAAGAGTTTGCGGGATTGTTAATTTTAGCTTTTTTAGATTCCCTTTCTCATTTTCACGCCAAACGTTAGCTCGGCCTGATCCTCTATCATCAAGTGTGCGAATTGTAGCAACCATTGTTTCTGCAGTCACTTTATTTTCCTCCTTCGACAACTCCTATTTATTAAAAGGATAACCAAAAATTCTTTATCCAAAAAATATCATATTCTACCTAGTATAAAGGAGGAAAGCTCAATTTGGAATAAAATCATTTTTGTATTTATTTACAGTTATAAGTATAAGTGATAATATACTTCCCTCTCCCTGAAAGAGCCAAGCTATGCGAAATTCCTCATTTTCATCAATCAGTAGTTCGTTTCCTTAAACTTTGACAAATAAACTTATCAACTCTAAACCGACGAAAATAATAAAGCTATGAAGTATGTAAATAAGACGATCATTTATCTACTAATTCGCACGATTGAATATCTAAAGACCATAATCCAGAATTCATAACAACACTAGATTTAGTGATATCAATTTTTTTCTTAAAAATTGGTCCATCTAAAACAAAGGTATGATATTCCCCATATTCCCCCATAACGCAACAATCTGTCTGATGGATCTCATCATAGAAGTTCCAATCAAGATATTTACCAGCCCAAGAACGGTCAAAAAACTTTGTGGAGGCACGACAAACAACAGAATTAAAACCTAGTGATACAAATTCATGCAATAGTTTAGAAGTTTGTTTTTTCGAAATCCATATAGGAAACAAAGGCTCAATTCCTGACTTTAATGCAATTTGTTCATTCCACCTTCTATCTTCGTTTGAGTATAAACTTCCAAATACAATAGCTTCTACACCTGATTGCTTTTTTAATAGAGACAAAGACCTTTGTAGTGACGACTCATAATCCTCTGCTGAATCGACTAAGACTAAAGGTAATCCCAATGCATCAGCCTGTAGTTTTAATACCTCTAATTGTATACCATGTGCGTGATTTCTAGCATCTTTTTCTGAAACCATTGATAATAAACAACTTACCTCGTGATTTTCTTTTAGTACGCGATATAATGCGAGACAGCTATCTTTCCCTCCACTCCAGCAGATAGCTACCTTTTTTCTTGTATTCTTTTTCAAAAAAACCACAACCTTTCCCTCAGACCTTTTATGTCAATAGTCGTTTCTTTATAATATATAAAAGATGTACCCCTAGGACTCAAATTGTAAAACAGCTACAATATCCTAGCTCGCGAAAACTAAAAATAAAAACAGGTCTGCTCCACAAGTGGCTGTGACTTGACTTTTGAAGCAGACCCGCTTTTTCATTTTGCACATTCTATAGACATGACCCTAACCTTCAATAATCGTATCTAATGCAATGTTCATCATCTCTTTAAATGTCGTTTGTCTTTCTTCAGAAGAAGTAAGTTCTCCAGTAATGAGATGGTCACTAACTGTTAAAATCGATAGTGCTTGCGCATTATAACGAGCAGCTAGTGTATAAAGAGCTGCTGTTTCCATTTCAACAGCAAGCGAACCGTGTTTACGAAGTGTAGGAACAAAATTTTCATTTGAATCGTAAAATAAATCACTCGTAAACACGTTTCCAACGTGTACATTTTTACCTGTTTGTAACACGACATCATGAGCTTTTTTCAAAAGATCAAAATTTGCTGTCGGGGCAAAATCTAATCCATGAAACGTGTTCTTATTTGTACTCGAATCTGTAGATGCACTCATCGCAAGGATAACGTCTCTCACTTTCACATCATCCTGAAACGCTCCACACGTACCTACTCTAATCAGTTTTTTTACATCATACTCATTGATCAGTTCATGAGCGTAAATTGAAATCGAAGGAACCCCCATCCCTGTTCCTTGCACAGAGACTTTTTCACCTTTATACGTTCCAGTAAAGCCATACATCCCTCGTACATCATTATACTTAACTGGATTTTCTAGGAAGTTCTCCGCAATAAACTGGGCACGCAATGGGTCCCCAGGTAGTAAAATCTTATCCGCTATATCACCTTTATTTGCACCAATATGAATACTCATTTCAACACTCCATTTACTAAATTATTATTCCTATAGGTAGTATATGGTTATTAGTATCCAAAAAACAAGAATTTATAAGCATTTCGAATTTAAATTTTAAATTGTAGTTAATAATTTAAGACCACTATCATATAGTGGCCCAAGGTTATTTTCATTATTATGAAATTTCCCGTTATTCTATCTCTTTGGAACAACAGATAATGTAATTGAACTTGGATATGTCGGATGATGAAAGATTGTTTGTACAGCTGTTTGAGACTTTGATGAAGTAAGGCTGTCTTCTCCAGTATTTAAATTACGATCCCAACGAGGAAAATTACTGCTAGATACCTCGACTCGAATACGGTGGCTGCTTTGAAAGTCACCGCAGTAGCCCACATATCTATCGTATATTTATATACTCGATCAGGTTCAATGAAGCTTGATTCTGTCGGTTTAAACACTCCCGCTTGAGGATAGCTTTCTCTCGCACTTGCTCTGATAATACCATCTGTAATATTAACGGCCTTTCCATCGGGATGTACATCAACCAAGCGCACGACAAAATCAGTATCTAGGGGCGAAGAAGCCGCGTACAGAGTTGCAGATACATTTCCAATCACGGTATAATCTTGCTCTAATGTATATGAAGTATAACAAAGAATGTCAGAGCGTTCTTCCAATTGAGATTGATTAACCGCTCCTCCCTTTATTTTTGCAGGTAATAGAAGTGGACCACCTTTTGTCGGGACTGGTTGTTCGGGGTCATATAGATATTTATCGTGTTGTTCTTCTGTCGTTGGTGTTTCCCAATTTAGATGTCCGTCCCCAAACCTTGATTTAAATGATTCGTCCATACTTCTTCAGCTTCAGGAGTCGCTTCAATTTCTCCGATCCCGTTTGTTTCGAGATACTTTATACATTCAAAAATCCATTCCGATAATACCTCACCGACTCGTTTCCCTCTAAAATCTACTTTTTCGTGTGGCCAACGGCTCGTATGATATTGTTCACCTGCGAAATTTTCTAGACCTTTAATGTCAGGGGTATGAGGAGCAGCTAAACTACCAAGTGCTGGTATGAAGTATTTTGCTAACGCAAGATCGCCATCCTCGGTAACGATTCGCCACCTACAAATTTTCTCGTCATACTCTGCAGAAGTAACTCTAGTATTCAGCTGGAGATCTTTGCGGAGGACAAGCTTATCTGTTACGTAATTCAAATAGTTAAGAATTTTCCGTTTGTTCAGGGTACAAAGAGGACCATATCCAATCCTTATAAAGCTCTTCTGAAAAAGTATAGCAATAGAATTGACTAGGAGTGTCACAATAGCACCAGGGTAGCGATTCCAATACCATGTACCACCAACGCTACTACCTGCCTCATATAAGAGTATGTGTCATAATTAATTTTTTCCTCTCCAAATTAGCAAGTCTTGTAACAAATAGGGGGCACAACCCAAACTATTGTAAATATGTACACTCTCATATGAAGGATGCGCTTACACCCTCAGGCGAAGACGTATTAACTGTACACCAAAAGGCATGAATTCTAATCCTTTTAGTAGTACAACTATACATGTATCGTCTCTGCTAATATCATGACTACAAGACTTTCCCTCTACGATCTCCCGGTTAAAACTACAAACACCCTCAAAATCATTAATAGATTACTAAATTTTCAAAAAATTTCCATTATAAGAATACAGCGCAGATACCGACTGGTCAATATTTTTTTAAAGCAAAAAACTACAACAAAAGTTTACGTCCAAAATTTAAACTATACACTCGATGCAGTGAGGTTTTATAGGATTTCGAACTCGATAGCTATGTTAAAATCTCCTTTAACATTAGCCAATAACAATGGCCATTGGCTTAAACCTCCTATAACCATTCGTTAATTTTTCCTAGTTGGAGTACTAAAAACAAGGATGCAAACCGACCTACAATTTGCATCCTTATTCTCTATACATGCATGACTATGCATTGTATAGACTCTATTAAAATAATTTCCCTTTATTCTCCATTTGTAAGCGAGCAGCTAATTCTTTAAAATATGGTAATGACTCAGGGTTACTTACGGAATCTACATTGATGACTTTATCCATGTCTAATCCAAGCAACAACTTCCGAATTGGAACTTCCATCTTTTTACCATTCAACGTCTTTGGTATTTGCTCCACTTGATGGACCTCATCTGGTATGAATCTAGGGGAAACATTCATTCTTACTTGTTGTTTTATTTTTGCAACTAATTCCTGATCCAGTTTTGTGTCATCTTTTAACACAACAAACAGCATCAAACAAGACTGACGATCAAGTACTTCCATATCAATAGCTATGCTTTCCATCACTTCTTCAATTCCTTCGACAACTCGATAGATATCACTCGTTCCCGTTCGGACACCCGATCGGTTTATCGTAGAATCAGAGCGTCCATAAATGATACAGCTTCCCTTCTCATCAAATTTAATCCAATCACCATGTTTCCAAACCCCTGGATACGTATCAAAATAACTCTCAAAATATCGTTTGTTACCATGATCACCCCAGAAATATAATGGCATTGATGGCATCGGCTTAGTGATCACCATTTCTCCAACTTCATTTACTAATGCATTTCCCTGCTCATCAAATGCTTCGACATGCACGCCTAGACCGCGACCTTGGATCTCTCCTACAACGACTGGTTCTGTCCCCACCCCTCCAACAAAGGCTGCGAAAACATCCGTTCCTCCACTAATTGACGCTAGCCAGATGTCTTCCTTTACACTCTCATATACCCATTTAAACCCATCCTCTGATAAAGGGGCTCCAGTCGAATATAGTGCTTTTAATTTAGATAGATCATATTTTTCATTAGGTTTAATACCAAGCTTGAGCGAGTTGTGTATAAATGGTGCACTTGTACCAAAGAATGTCATCCCAATATCCTCTGCGAATTCCCAAAGTGTATCTGCACTTGGATATGTAGGATTTCCATCATATAGTACAATCGATGATCCAGCTACTAAACTAGAAACAAGCAGATTCCACATCACCCAGCCAGTCGTTGTAAACCAAAAAACTTTATCGTCTGAATAAAGGTCCTGTTGAATGATTGTTGATTTAAGTGCCTCTACCAACACTCCACCGTGTCCTTGAACAATTGGCTTTGGCATTCCAGTTGTTCCTGATGAATAAAGAATCCACAACGGGTGATCAAAAGGTACATGTTCAAACGTGAGTGGAACATTTTCTTTGCTGATCTGTTCCCAAGGGATTGTTTTGTCTCCCGTGCTAACTTGAGAGTTCTCATTCATATTTGGAACAACGATCGTATGTTGTAAACTATCAAGCTCTTCTTGGAGTTCATTGACTACTGAACGCTTATCATAAACTTTACCGTTATAATAGTATCCATCAATGGCAAACAAAACAACAGGCTCGATTTGCTTAAAGCGATCAACAACACTATTCGTCCCGAAATCTGGAGAACAGCTGGACCAAATAGCTCCAATACTTGCAGTTGCCAAAAAGGCAATGACAGTTTCAGGGATGTTTGGCATATACGCCGCAACACGATCCCCACGTTTGACACCGAGCTGTCTTAATTGATGGGCAACTGATGCCACTTTTTCCTCTAATTCTTTCCAACTTAACTCTTTGCTGCGAATGTGTTCAGAACGAAAATAAATCGCTGTTTTATCTTCTTGATATTTTGTAAAAATATTTTCAGCATAGTTTAGTCTTGCACCTTCAAACCATGTTGCTCCTGGCATCTTTCTATCCGATAGCACGTTCTGAAAGTTACTTTCAGCTTTCACACCACAATAGTCCCATATCGACTCCCAAAATTCCTCTAATTCATCAACGGACCATTTCCATAAATCAGTATACTTACTAAAAGTAAGCCCCTTGGTTTCCTGTAACCAATTCATGTAGCTAGTCATAGTAGAATTGTCAATTCTTTGTTGAGATGGTGTCCAAATAACCTCTCTGCTTGAAAAACCTCCCATAAAATCAACTCCTTATTAAACCATATTTCCGCTTTATAGTTCCACAAATATACTATTACGAAAATTCAGTATATTATGACCCGACTTCTTGAACAAAGAATGTGTATATGTTCTCTAAAAAATCATTTTTTTAGAGGAAAATTGGAATGAATGTAACCCCGATTGCTGCTACGATAAATAATAACACCATCGAAACTAGACAGTATCCCCATATGTCTTTTAGTGATAACCCAGCTAGACCAAGTGCAGGCAAGACAAAAAATGGTTGGAGCAGGTTAGTTAATAAATCCCCGATCGTTACTGAATTGATCGCCACACTAACCGGAATCCCCATTTGCTGTACGGCTTCTACCATAATTGGACCTTGAATTTGCCATTGTCCCCCAGCGGAAGGTACAAAAATATTGACAAATCCAGCTGCGATTAAGCTTAAGACCGGATACGTAAATTCATTTGAGATACTAACAAACCATTGTGCAATTACTGTAATTAAGCCTGCCCCTGCCATCATTCCCATAATCCCAGCATAAAAAGGGAATTGAAGGAGTATTCCTGAAGCAGAAGGCATTCCTCCTGTAATCGCTTTAATATAGCTTTGTGGTGATCCATGAAGAGCTAAACCTAATATAATAAACATAAAATTTAAAATATTTAAATCTAAATTAAATCCATTTTGACTAAAGTAAATAACAATCCAAGTCATACCCATGAGCACAATGAGGTAATTAAGTATCTTACTATTGTCGAGCCTTGTTGCTACCGTTCTTTCTGGTTCAGGTTTGTTTTCATGTTGTACCTCAACGGATGATGCTATTTCATCTGTTGCAAAATGAGCAAAGGGCCGAACATCATGCGGTTTCGGAGCCATTTTTCGATACGCCCAAATCGTGACAACGACAGACACTAAGGCAACCCCTAGTAATACTGGACTAAAAATCGTTTCCGTTAATGGAACTAGGCCAATCTGTTCTTCAAGGGAGTGCCCCGGTGTGTTCACAAGCAATGGTGCCGTAACTGTAATGCTGGCAGGTAATATCGCAATCGTTCCCGTATAAGCGGCAGCAACTAAAATACGATAATCTGCTGTTTGGACATTTCGGGCCACTTCCATTGCAAATAAAGTCCCAAGAACGAATCCGAGTCCCCAGCTAATATAACCAGCAATCGCAGCTACAGTGATCGTCATCGTGATCGCAGATAGTTGATTTTTTGGTTTCTTAGCTATATTAGTCATCCACTTTTTAATTAGAGGAGCCTGTGTAAGAGCATACCCTGTAATTAAGATCAGAATCATTTGTGTCGTGAAAGCAAGAAAGTCCCAGAAGCCACCGTACCAAAATTCGATCATCGTAAGTAGTGACTCACCTCCGACGACCATCCCAAAAATGAGCGTAACAAAAGTCAAGATAATAGCAAAAATAAAAGCATTCGGTAAAAACTTTTCAACCGCAACATTAAATCTTTGTGATATCGCTCTCAACATAAAATTCCCCCTTTCGCGAGTCAGAACACACTTACGATAAGTGATAAAGTATAGAAAATAGCTCTTTATCCCTTCCTTTCGTACTGGTAGATCCTATAATCTTTCAGTACGAAACATATTATATTAAATATTCTAAATTGTCAATAAATTATATGTGTACATATATCGCACTCCTATTTATACGATCACTCGCACTTAAATAGCATGGGCAACATTTCAACAATCCTAGGATTTGTACCCCCTTAAAAGATTCCTAGCCCATAAAAAAAAGCACCTAATTGGTGCTCACTCATTTAACTTTCATTTCTATTTCAGCTAATAATAAATCAATCTTTGCATTCCTCATGCCTTTTGCAAGCTTCATACTTTCAAACTGCTGTTCCGCTAGATCCAATGCATCTTCTAAAGGCTTCACATTTTCCTCGTAATACCTTGTTCGCTCCTCGCCCCTATCCATTGAATCTAAAGCTTGTTCAGCTATAGAGTACGAAGTTTTGGCTATCGTTACCTTCTCGGCTTCTTTATTCACTTCTTCTGTATTTTTAACTTTCTCAGATTCTAGTTCCTTTTTCCAAGTCATGATTTCTTCTGTCACTTTATCCATATTGAATCACCCCAACTGTCATTTCGACAAAAAAGGGCAGTTCCCTGCCACAACCATTGAACTCATTTTATTCTTATTAAAACGAATATTGTTGGTTTTCCTTTAAGCATTTGCTTTGACGGCTGATATCTAAGAAGGTCATACAACGAATTGAAATAAGCTAGGGGAAATATTTAAAACAATATTGCTTCCTTCATCAAGGTACAACTAGATTGCAAGACAAAAATCGTCTTCATCCATCATAGGTTAGTGTTGGAAAAAGGCTTTTAGAAACATTCACAAGAGAAAGCACAGCTACAATGGAAAATAGCTGTGCCTCATCACCTGTGGTTCGCTGAGGGTGAGTATTCTTTCATTTTTCAGATCCAAGTTAATAACCTTGTTCTGATCCCCTTTATTTCCACTTATTTATTTGACTCGATCAGTTGGCTTTCAACAGAAAGCTCTAAGCTAGATACCATCTTGTTAACGGCACTAAACAGAGCTTTTATCGACGAGGTCATAATGTCAGTGTCTATGCCACATCCCCAATATACATCGCCATTTTTTGCGGTAATTCCTACATAAGAAACAGCGTTTGAACCTGAGCCTATTTCAAGTGCATGTTGCTTATAGACCAAATCCGTATAGTCGAGCCCTAGTTTGGTTTGCAGGGCATTACTGATAGCATCAAGTTTCCCATTTCCCTCACCAGAAAATTCGTGTTCATCATGATTGACGCGGATCGATACAGTCATTTCATAATGATCATTTTTCGTGTAATTGTAACGGATAAATTCCACAGGTGTATTAACATTTACATATTCGTTAATGAAAATGTCATAGATCTCATTCGGCAGAAGCTCCTTGTGCTCGTGATCTGAAACATTTTTCACACTATATCCAAAACTTTCACGCATTTCAGCCGGTAGGTCAATTCCATAATTTTGCTGGAGAATATAACCGATTCCCCCCTTGCCGGACTGACTGTTAATGCGGATGATATCTCCTTCATATTCCCTACCAATATCAATAGGATCAATTAATAAGTAAGGTACTGTCCAATGCTCCGGTTCTTTTTCCTCGTGCCATTTCATACCTTTTGCAATGGCATCTTGGTGAGAGCCTGAAAATGCAGTAAAGACGAGTTCACCACCATATGGATGTCTTTCGTGAACCTTCATTCTTGTCAATTTTTCATATTTAGCCATAATGCTAGGGATATCTTCAAAATTCAGCTGTGGATCTACCCCATGTGAATACATGTTTAAAGCAAGCGTAACGATGTCAACATTCCCTGTTCGTTCGCCATTACCGAACAATGTTCCTTCCACTCTCTGTGCTCCCGCAAGCATTCCTAGCTCGGCATCTGCAACCCCAGTACCTCTGTCATTATGGGGATGTACTGATAGAATGACATTATCTCGGTACCTCAGGTTATCGCTCATATACTCAATTTGGCTTGCGTAAACGTGGGGCATAGACATTGATACAGTGGCTGGTAGGTTAATAATAACCTTGCCATCATCTGTCGGCTTCCAAATTTCAAGTACCTTATTACAAATCTCAAGTGCAAACTCGATTTCTGTCCCAGTAAAACTTTCCGGAGAATATTGAAATTTGAAATTCCCTTCGGTTTCAGCAGCATATTTGTTAAGCATTTTTGCTCCAGTGACAGCAATATCGATAATTTCTTCCTTAGACTTTCTAAATACTTGCTCACGCTGGGCAACAGAAGTGGAGTTATATAGATGTACCACTGCACTGTTCGCACCTTGTAACGCTTCAAATGTTTTTTTAATAATATGCTCTCTTGACTGTGTTAAAACTTGAATAGTCACATCATCAGGAATCAAATTCTCTTCAATTAATGTGCGTAAGAAAGCAAATTCAGTCTCCGAAGCTGCTGGGAAACCAACTTCAATCTCCTTAAAGCCTATTTCGACAAGCAACTGGAAATATTCTAACTTTTCCTCTAGGCTCATCGGGACGACCAATGCTTGATTCCCATCACGAAGATCCACACTACACCAGGTAGGAGCTTCCGTAATATACTCCTTTTCTGTCCATTTCAAGCTTTGTACTGGAGGCATAAAGTAAACTCTGGAATATTTATCGTGATTTTTCATTTTGACTCCCACCTTTTAATTGTTAGTTTAGTAAAATAAAAAAGCTCCGGCTCTATAAAATATAGAGACGAAGCATTGCTCGCGGTACCACTCTAATTGATTAATCATAACGATATTAATCCACTCATTTTCGATGGCCATCACCATCTATCTTGATAACGGTAGAAAACCGACGTCCCCTACTGAATATGTTCAGGGAGTAGCTCTTGGATGAGTTCAAAGGTTATAACTACCGATTCGCACCAGCCATCGGCTCTCTGACAAGCTTATAAGTCCTTTTACTATTTCCAATCTTTGCTTACATATTATTAAATTAAATATTATGATATATCGATAAACTTAAGTTGTCAACACTATATTTACCGAAAGTAAAGATTATTATGAATTTACAATACGTCAAAGTCGTTTGAATGGAGTCAAACGATTTTTTTCGGACGTGCCAAACCGTTTTGATTTAAAATTATCATACAAGTTGCTAATTGTAACCATTCGCTTATAATTGGAATAAATATACGGGAGCTGGTGTTCGTGAAGTTATCTCTAAAACTACTAATTGTTTTTTCTTTATTTATTGTATCTAGTTGTTCTCCGTTCGGTAAAGACAGATACTTTCAATATTTATTTTCCCCTTTACATGATGATGGAGCAGACATTGAGTTATTATTATTATGCGGTTATTCTGGTGAAAACCCACCGAGTGAAGAAATTGCAAATACAATAACTATTAATCAAACAGCTTATTCATCGTCAAAATGTAAAGTAATGTATTGAATGTGATACCTATTTCGTCTATTAGTGATCCCTTCATATCGTCTAAATCATCTAATAAAATCCGTAAAAACTCTATTTCTTTATGATCAAGTTGTTCACTTACATACCATTGATCACACTATAATAATAGCTTTACTATTTTTTCAATAGTTGTCCCTGCTGACGACTATTCCGATAAGGGTCTATCGTTTCAGCCAAGAGGACTCCTTCCTCAAAAATTCGGTGGAATTTTAGGTGGGAGGTGAAATGGCGTTTTTTTACTAGGAATTTTATAACTTTATTGATAATATAACCATATAAGAACCTATGTTTGGAGGTGGCAGCAAAATGGCAAACTACAAAACCATGCAAATTTGGGTCAAAAAAGGGCATCGTATGTACTCGTATTTTAATGAAATGTGCTCAAATTCTAAGAATTTATTTAACACGACAAATTTTTATATCCGCCAAGTTTTCACAGGTTTAACTCAAGAAAAAGAGTTGCAGCCACCACAACAAGAAGTTTTAGAAAACATTCAAAAGCATGTTCCAAAAATCAATGACAATCAACTTTTGATTTATCAAAAGAAAAAAGATAAAGAACAGGCGAAACCTATTGAAAAACGAAAGCAAATCAAATGTAACTTATTTGAAGAACCCTCAAAAGAGAATCCTTATGTTGATTACAACTTTTTGGAGTCTCACCTCCCCTATCGTCAATACAAACATACTTTTCATTGTCGTTATGTCAGTATTCGTTTACGATGAGCGTCTTGGGTTATTTGAATATACAGGGATTCTACTTATTATCGTAGCCATTAGTATTCTCCCCCTAGACCCGAAGGAAAAGCTAAGTATTCCGAATAGAATCTGGTACGTCTATGCCCTAGTAGCAACCATTTTGTTTTTCTTTCGAAACGGTGGACTGAAGGTAACAGAGGAAATGGCCCTGCCAAACACAACGATATTGTTGGTCGGTTAATTCGTTGAAACAGTGTGGTCTGTCTATGCCTATGTTGCATCAAACGATAACAAAAAGGTGGAGCCGTCCACTCAATTTAAAGGTTTTGCCTTTGGACTTATCACTGGACTGTTTTCTTATGGCGGCATGCAACTATACGCGGTGGCATTGTTTTGTTGCGGATTGGATGAGAGGCACTGTACTCGAGAAACAGGGAAAAGTCAGTTATGATGATATAAATCATCAATTACATTATGTAATTTACATGTAGAAAGTAAACAATAAGTGAACAGAGGCTGGGACATAAAGGTTACCTTTTGTCCCACCCCTTAAGCAATGAGCGTAACCGCTGTAGGTGAGTGAAGCCACTGCCAATATTTTAACTAGTTATTTTCTGCCCCCCCCTTAACTATTCTCCACTTCAATTAAAACTTTTCTAGCAAGTCTAATAGATCTTCTGTTTGATTCTTCACTTCATTCGTTAACTGCTTAATCTCATTTAAGTTATGTTCATCCGTCATTTGATATGGATAAGTATAAATATGATAAAGGGAAAGATCCCTATTTGTAACGGTTTTATTTATTCCACCAATACTAAAATAATTAGTGTTAATTTCTTTTAATAAAGTCAGCACTTCCTCATGGTACTCTTTCGAATCCTGATTTAAAAAATTTGGTAATTCATGAGTTGTACGTACAAGATTATCATCAACTTCTATTAACGATTGAACTACCTCTTCCCCATAATACTGTTCAAGATAACTGTAGACCTCTCGATCCAACTGTTCATACAGGTTATACCTTTCTCTCCCAATGTTAAATCCTTTAACTAATGCTGAAGCTTCTTTATAGTTCCCATCTTGAAGGTAAGGGACCATTGTTTTGATGAGTTGACCATTACCATAAAGTTTTTCCGTCCATAGATAATATTCATTTTCCCATTCATGCTCACGATCTCCATTATCCTGAAAACTTGTTTGATCATGTTCTGATTGACACGAGATAAGAAGTAACGATATAACAACAAAAAATGCGACTTTTATTATTCCCATACTTCGTCTCCTTTGTCAGCTATTTGTTGAAGATCGTATACGAACGTTATAGTATGACACCAGAAAAATCACCTTTTAGCACTTCTTTTTCAAATTGGTTATTACAAGAAAAGGACGCAACAATAGCTGTCCTGTTTTTGTCATCTTCTTCGTATGTTTCAATTTTAACCTCACAAATGATTTTATCCCCCGTATACACAGGTCTTAAAAACGCAAAATTCATACTCCGAGCCATTACGTTATGATCTCCCCTTTAGCTGTACGCCCTCATTATAATCTGAATTTTAAAGTAATTACAAGCAACCTTTAGCTATCTTGAGTAGTTCTTGAGCTGTGTCCTCGATAAGACTTTATTACCTCCTTTTTGAGCTTTTCTCTCTCTAAACGAATCATAAGAATCTCCCCCTCTTTCATTTTGTTTATCTATTAGACAGTTTTAATGAACATTTGTCTTAAATAAAAAACGAGGAGAAACAAAGTTATTTGCAAAACTATTTCCTTGAGTTGCTCTAAAAGAGATATTTCATTAACGGGGAATCACCTCGCAAATTGATACACATGTCCATATGGCGAAATTTAAAAAGTTAGGACTTATTGGTTTATATTTATCTAGTAAAATTGTAGAATAAAGGAAGTGACAAATACAATTATTGGAAGGGAGTGCTCACCTTGGATCAAAAGTGCGTAGGTTATACTTTGTTTGAATCTGTACCGTTTGGAAAGGAAATGTTAACAAGTCGGCTAGTGATGGCCCCAATGACAAGAATTTTTTCACCAGGAGGAGTCCCAGGGGAAAATGTTTCTCAATATTACCGCAAACGCGCAGAGAATGGTATTGGACTTATCATAACAGAAGGGACAGCCATCAACCACCCAGCGGCTGTACATAGCCCTGATATTCCTCGTTTTTATGGAGAGGACGCCTTAAATGGCTGGTCCAATGTAGTTCGGGAAGTCCACGAAGCAGGTGGCAAAATTATTCCGCAATTATGGCATGTAGGTGCAGCAAGAAAAGCAGGCAGTGAACCAAATATTGAAGCACCACCTATCAGTCCGTCTGGATATACTTTAAAAGGCAAAAGAAATGAAAAAATTAAGGCTTTAACGAAAGAAGAAGTAGCTGAAATGGTTAATGCATATGCCGAAGCTGCAGCAAATGCAAAGCGTATCGGTTTTGACGGAATTGAATTGCATGGAGCGCATGGATACTTAATTGATCAATTTTTTTGGGAAGTAACGAACAAGCGTAATGATGAGTATGGTGGAGATCTAGGGGAGCGAACAAAATTTGCTACAGACATCGTTCGTGCATGCCGGAAAGCTGTAGGGTCGGACTTTCCGATTGTTTTCCGGTTTTCCCAATGGAAAGGGACGGATTATGAAGCGAAGTTAGCTCATAATTCTAATGAGCTTGCCCAATTACTTACCCCGCTGGTTGAAGCTGGCGTAGATATTTTCCACTGCTCTACAAGACGAATATGGGAACCTGAATTTAAAGATGAAGACCCAACCTTAAACTTAGCCGGCTGGACGAAACGAATTACGAAAAAGCCAACGATTGCGGTCGGTTCCGTTGGTATTAACCGCGCATATTTGAGCAACCAGGATAATGCGCAGGTAACCATTGAAGAAAATCTAAAAATTGTCGATGAAAAAATCAAAGCCGGCGAATTTGACTATGTGGCCGTCGGCCGTGCACTGCTAGCTGATCCAGAATGGGCTGCCAAACTCAAAGATGGTCAACTTGATCAAGTGACGCATTATACGAAGGAAGCAGAGAGAAATTTGATTTAATTACTTATAATTCCTTGTGATTTTAGACTCTAATTTCTATTTTAAACATGCCTGAAAGGAGTGCTTTAGTTGAAGAATTGGGATGGTTTCCGCATCTCACTTTTTTCAACAAATGGCTTAATCCAATATAAAAGTACTATAAGAGAATATTATTAGTAGGCGATACCTACACGTGATTTTATATAATCGCTTGATTTTATCTGGCTAAATGTAAATTCTGCTGTATCCTGTACGGAAATTTCAATTCCATCCACAGGCAATAAATCACGCTCCTCCCGGTATTCGCCTAAGCCTTCTCCATCCGGTAAATACGTAGGACAGACAATAGTCCAGTCAAGTGTGGATTGTTTGAGCATGTCGTATACTTTATGATGTTCTTTCGCAGTACGGGTTGACTTACGCTTTGATTCACTTGATTGATAACGTAGTAAATCGGGAGTTGTTCTACTTTGTAGGATACCTGCGGTGCCTATAGTGATAATTCGTTTTATACCTTCATTTTCCATTGCTTCGATAATTAGTGGCATGCTTACTGATAGAGTGGTTGTCCCATCAGTATTTAGTGCACTAATAACTACATCAATCCCATGCATTGCTCGTACAATATCATCTTTATTTAAAACATTCCCTTGAATAATGGTTAAATTTCCATTATTTATTTGAATCTTCTCTGGAGTGCGAACTAATACAGTAACATGATGTCTGTCATGAAGGGCATAAGTTACTATTTGACCTCCAACTCGTCCAGTTGCACCTAAAATTAAAATATTCATAAGAATGAGCCTCCTCTTGCATATACAATATTTTACTATAAAAGTTATTTTATACAGTATCAATAAGAAAATGTTGATATGATGCACCTTTTATCTCTGTTTACATGTACCATAGATAAGTAATTAAGGAGGTATATAATAAAGTATTAAAGTAAAAAAATAATCAAAAACTAGAAGATACTTAAAAGTTGGAACAATGTACACATTGTTCCAACTTTTACTTTGTAGCTTCAGAAATCATAAGACTCCCCATGTCTATATAGATTCACTACCGTAATAGTCTAGATCTTTTTCTATGTAATAACGCTTCACGATTTCTTCTTTCCCATTTAGATAATTCGTGTGCGCTATATTCCTAGCTCTGTACCCTTCTTCTGAGGCATCCTCACCATCCATCATTCGTTCAAAATTCTTTTCAACCTCATCAAGGATTGGATGTGCCCATTTTAAGTCGTCAATGATAAACTCAATATGTTTCTTTTCGATTTCGTTAGCTCATCTTTTCTTGTTTAGCTTTGCAGCTAATCGAGATTTATCTTTTAATGTTTTCTTTACCATTGTCATACACCCCTAACCTTTATAATTTCTCATAAAGGGAAACTGCCAGACTACGGATCATGCTTTCATTAATCGGATCCCCTTCATCGATAACAATCGCATGCCGTTGTTCGTTTTCGATGATACGCATAATATCATTGCCTGTTTGCAGTTGGCGAGCAACATCTTTTGTGACGGTGATGAAATGGATCGTATTACTTTCATGCTCAATGATTACGATAAAGGCAATTTTTTTATCCGTTTGTTTGTCGGTGACCTGCACCGTTCCGACATCCTTATCAAATTCATGGTACTCGATAGCCAATTCCTGCTGATCCTCTAGCTTTTCGATGTGGGACTTGATCGATTTTTCTACCTTTAAACCGTTCAGATTGGTTAAGTTTAAGTTTTTCACGTGAAAGCCCTCCCTAAAAATTAAATGCGATATTAGTATCAATGACCTTTCACTGAAAATTTAGCGTTAAAGATAATACTAGGTTTTGTACTTTCTTCAGTAAGTGGTATAAACGTTCCGTCCCCCACCTGATCAACATGCGTCATCTCAATTTCCTCAGATAAAAATTCTAAATAGATCATCAGCAATGGGTAAATACGTGGCGTTCCCTGGGAAAAAGTTTCACTGGGTGCCCCATGCTTATTGATAAGATTTTCACAAATTTCCTTTGCGTTTAATCCCTTATTGATACCATCAATGATTCGATCATGATAAACAGGACCGAAACTCCGTACCATCTTAGGTAATTGGCTTATCGCAGTGTCTTCCTGTGATACGTTTTCGTCATTGCGGACATGGTCTCCAAACAAACTTAACTGTTCCATCTTTTAACTCCTCCCTCGTATTACAACTATTCCTAATATATGACAAGTTGGCTTAAGTACTTAGAACCAATATACTCACTCCTAACAAAGCAAGCCAAAAACCACTAATCTGTAATTTGCTTAAACGTTCATTAATCAACAACCGAGCAAAAAGTACTGTAAAAAGTGGGGAGTGATCCCGCAAGTGCTACGATTAACATCTATCCAATGTTAACACCAAGTATATAAGTAATTGTAGCAAATGTTTGTAAGAAACCATTGCTAACAATAAATGCCCAGGTATTGTTTTCTACATTTTGCTCTTCTAGCTAGTAATAGTGATCCTACGACTAAAAATGAACTTTTCATTATAAAGAAAACCGTCCACATTCTTTCTGTACTACAGGGATATGAAGAAACACAAAGAAAAGGACTATCAGTATGCCTTCGAAAGTTGCTTGTGCCAACACTTTAGAATTGTTTTTGACGGTTGTTTGTTTAACAGAATCCTTAGGAAGAGTCAACAAACTATGACTTATTATATTTTAAAAGATATTGGAGTGATAGTACAGTTTTTGGGATCAAACGTAACTTCAATTAAACCTTATCTTATGGTCAGCAAATGAATCCACCCCAAGATCTACTTAATTTCGCATCATCTGTAATAGTTAGAAACTCCCTTGAGAAAGCTTAATGATGAGCTCAGCATCTCTTTTGGAGACTCCTTTAAACCGTTTTTCAGCCAGTTTTGAACGATATGAATACTGCTTCACGACAAAAAGGCTTATATATCGTGTATGATAGTCGGGCATGCTACTTTTAGCGCAAGAAAATCATTGCTTCAAACTTCAACTTAATTTTGATATATTTAAATAATACTTAATATTGTTAATAAAAAATAAATGACATAGGAGACTTGATATGGAACATGGTGTAAACCGTTTTAATGAGTACTTAGGTATTAAGGTAGATCATTTGGATAATAGTGGTTGTACCGCTTTTTTGGAGGTGAAAGAAGACTTATATAATAGTTTAGAGGGCGTTCTTCATGGTGGAGTAACATTTACACTTGCAGATGTTGCAATGGGACACGCAGCTTCACCACCAGAAAATGGAATACAACAGTGCGTAACTTCTGAACTTAAAATCAATTATTTATCTCCAGCAAAGGGTAGAAAGCTTATTGCCGAATCAAATGTTATTAAACGTGGAAGAAAACTAATTACGATGGAAGCTAAAATAAAAGATGAAGATGGTAAAATTGTAGCAGTTGCGTTAGGCACGTATGCAAGGATTTAATAAATTGTTTATGTAGACATTTTAACGTATATATATTTCATCAGGGACTTTAAAGGGTTAGCTTCAGGAAAATGCGGGTGTAAACGTTTAGCATTTAAAATTCGATTCCTTTAAGATGTTTCGTTATTTAGCAACTGAATTTTTAATCGACTTATTTAAGTAGAGTTCCTAGATGACGTTATTGTTGCATAGTTTTAGTTTAAAATGAAATAGTAGTAGTAACGGAGGTGATCGATTGGCAACTGATAAACATTCACAGAACAAAATAAAATATAGCCTTTGGGACACTCGAACAGATGAAAAACAAAAGAAAATGATTGAAAAATCACCATTAACGAACGATGTACCGATCCATTCATTCAAAAATCAAAATAATACAACAGAAACTGATTAAAGTAACCGCTATCAAGGTTGCTTTAATCAGTTTTAAACCTATAACTATTTATTTTTACCTTTCATCATTATTCGTGTCACTTTCGTTATCTGGACTTTCATTCATATATTCATTCAAATAAGAATTTTTAGTGGTTGCAAAATTGACAGATTGAAGGCTCATTTCACGATCGATACCATAAAGATCCTGATTTTGATGTTCATTCTTTTTTTCATCTACTTGTCGTTTGTCCATCTCTTCTCCTTTCTTTTTCCCTTGTATAATCACCCTTAGGATTACCCCAATGATTGGCGATCATTCAATCAACAATAGAACCTTGGTATTCTGTTCTTCCTAAATTTGATCTCTTGGCACATCATCACAGACCCAAACAAAGTTAAAATGATGGTTTTATAAAACCACATAAATAAGAAATACTGATTAAGAGTGAATAATGTTTGGAGGTTATTATAATGAAGGGAATAAAGGACTTAATATTGCCGATGTACTTCCAGGTGGTAAGGAAAGGTACCACGTATTAATGGAGCCTGGATTTAATTTTGAAATCGATCACGTTCATTACTATCCTAATCATGAAGCCATTGATTTCTATCACCGCTATCAAGAGGATATTGCGTTATTTGCGGAAATGGGGTTCAAGGTGTTCCGCATGTCAATTGCTTGGACTCGGATCTTTCCCCGCGGCGATGAAGAACAGCCAAATGAAGACGGTTTGGCCTTTTACGATCGTGTTTTTGATGAGCTTCATAAACATGGTATTGAACCTGTCGTAACGCTTTCTCACTATGAAATGCCTTTTCATCTGGTAAAAGACTATGGGAGCTGGAGAAATCGTCAAGTCATTCATTTTTTGAAAATTATGCAAAAACAGTTTTCAATCGTTACAAGAATAAAGTAAAAGACTGGATGACTTTTAATGAGATCAACAGCAGCTTAGTCATGCCGATTCAAGGTCTTGGTTTTGCGATTCAAACCGAGGAGGATAAATACCAACCCACTTTCCAAGCATTCCACCACCAATTTGTGGCTAGTGCGATTGCAGTTAAAGCTTGTCACGACATTATACCTAACTCCAAGATTGGCTGCATGATCCTCTTTGCACCAGTATATCCCTTCGATTCCAATCCAGATAATGTCATGTATGCCCTTCAGGAAGAACAACTTTTTAACTACTATTGTACCGATGTGCAAGCACGAGGTGAATATCCAGCTTTTATAAAAGGATACTTCAAAGAACATAATATTGACCTAGACATTCAAGATGGCGACCTACAATTACTAAAGGAAGGCACGGTTGATTATATTGGCTTTAGTTATTACATGTCCCGAACTGAGAGAAAGGAGAAAACAGATGAGGAAACAACAGAAGGAAATATTATCGGTGGTATAAAAAATCCGTTTTTAGAAGCAAGTGACTGGGGGTGGGAAATTGATCCTATAGGTTTACGAATTAGTTTAAACAAATTGTATGAACGTTACCAAAAGCCACTTTTTGTTGTGGAAAATGGATTAGGGGCCTATGATACAGTGGAGGAAGATGGTACGATCCATGATGACTATCGGATTAACTATCTTTTTGAACACATTAAAGCCATGGGCGAAGCAATTGAAGATGGTGTTGATTTAATCGGCTATACAAGCTGGGGGTGCATTGATATGGTAAGTATGTCGACAGGCGAATTTTCTAAACGCTATGGTTTCATTTATGTTGATAAACATGACGATGGAAGCGGCACATTAGAACGGAAAAAGAAAAAGTCTTTCTTTTGGTACAAAGACGTCATTGCTACAAATGGAGAGAAGCTATAATACATCAATAGAAAGTAATTATCGAGCCGATTTCTCACAATCACCTCTCAATGACGAAGAAGCCCCTAGCTACTAAGGGATTTCTTCGTCAATTTTCATCTTTAATCATCAAACACTTGCTCTTTTAAACCTTTCAAACAAGTACTGTACACCGTATAGAAGATAAACTTTATAATGCAAGTACAGAAAAAATTGAAAATGACTTAAACGATTTAGACGTATGATTTTAAATCTCTTAAGAACATCAATGAAATAGAAGGCAAAGAATCCATCGGCAATTGTGTTAAGGAATACAAATTTTTTGAAGTTCCCGTATGATAACTTGAGTAACCACATGGAAAGAGGCATATACGGTCCAATGCTAAAAGGAAGCTCATCCTTGAAAAATGATTCTCTCTTATCGTAAAACGTCCACCACTTTCGCTCGCGCCCATACAAATGATTTACAATCTCAAAAATGATAATGAAAAGACCTGCGAATGAATACTGTTTTACACTTCGCTTTTCCATAAACAACAACGATAACCAAGGGAATAGAATCACAGCTATATTAAAGAGTAAGTGCCTCCGTAACATCCTTTCACCACCTTAAACTAATGTTTAACTCTTTTTTAAAGTATCCAAGATCATTAAAAAAAACGCTCAATTGAGCGTTCAATTTCTTCCATTTTCTCTTCCTTTCATAAGGACTGCACCTGTTTTTATTACCACACTTATTTCTCCTACATTCATTCTTTACATGAGATCTATTTCAATCGGTTATTCCAATGGTTATAATATCTAATCTTTCATAACATGAAATGCAGGTAGTGACGTACATTCTCTAGACATAAGCATATGATAATGTTGATCATGCTTTGAAAGGAATGAATATGATGTATTATCTGTCTAATACGTATCCATACCCTTATTACGTGAACGCTTTCCCTCCTCAATATCGTGCAGCCAACATGGCAACGAACCACAACGAACAAAATCAAGCTGAACTTGAAAATGTCATAGAAGGAATAAAAAGAGAATCTACGGCTGTCGACCTTTATCAACGCTTATCGTCTATCGCTCCAGATCCTCAGCATAAACATGACATTCTTCATGCCCTAGAAGGTAAAAGAAATCACCTGAATGAAGTTACAAACCTTTATTTTACACTAACTGGAAAACAACCTGTCTACCAAATAGATAAGGTCCCTTTTCAAAGTTATAGAGAGGGTTTACAGAAAGCTTATAACCTTGAGGTAGAGGGTTATGAAGAAGACTATAGAAGTTGTCTAATGACCCAACACCCACAACTTCAACCTCTTTTTTTGTCGGCAATTCATTGTCAGCAAGAGAACGCTTCACGACTTCGTTCCTTAAATGAGGACATTTTAAACCGTGTAACGGATTATGGGTCTGAACCGTTTGTCGTTGATATCGAGGAGGCAACGAAGCAAAACACTACATTCCGTACAGCCTTATGGACCGGTACCCATTTACAAGTAACATTGATGAGTATTGGTGTTGGCGAAGATATTGGGTTAGAAATTCACCCTCACCTTGATCAATTCATCCGTATAGAGGAAGGTCAGGGGATTGTTCAAATGGGAGATCAACAAGATCGATTAGATTTTCAGGAGGAAGTCTTTGCTGACTATGCCATAATAATCCCTGCAGGAAAATGGCATAATTTAACAAATACAGGTGACCAGCCAATTAAACTTTACTCTATTTATGCACCGCCTCAACATCCGTACGGCACTGTGCATGAAACAAAAGCTATTGCAATGGCTGCTGAAGAAAACCATCACAACTAATCAGTCAAATCAACGCCCAATGTCCACTAGCAACTAACAATTAACGCTAGATGTTCGCTTATCGCGAGCAAATATCTTAGTGGCTGTCCCTATGACATACTACCTTTATGTTACAACCCACGTGATGATCATAAACTTCCCTACTTACGCTGATGCATTATTCCTTTGCTTTGAGACAGCCACTTCGTCATTTTTACAAATCGACTCATTCAGGCTTTTGGCCAATAAATTGAATCACATGCGACAAACCCTTATGCAATTCCCCTTCATGACGAACAACTTCCCCCATAAAAAAATGAACAATACGCCAATCTGAGAAAGCCTGAAGAAACTCTTCTGGTCGATACAAAAGGTCTGTATCTCGAGGGCCTCCACTTTTATATGGAAGTTGATAGTGCGAATAGACTTCACTAATATAATAGCCCCCTGGTTTTACCGCTTGCTTTACTCCTTGAAGAGTTTTCTGACGTAACTCCTCAGGAAAATGACCGAATATACAAATAACCTCATCCCAGCGATCGCTTCGCCATTTAGCTTCATTTAGGTCTACTAGTTCCGTTTCAACGGAGACATTCCTATCTTCAGCGAGCCTATTTGTTTTGGCTATACCTGACTCAGCATAGTCCCAAGCCGTTACATGAAGTCCTTGTTGAGCCAAATATACCGCATTACGCCCTTCTCCCTCAGCTATTGCTAACACATCACCAGATAATTTGAGCTTTTGTTGAGCACTAACTAAAAATTCATTCGGCTCGGTTCCATAGACATAGTTCTGATTTTGAAATCGCTGATTCCATGGGTTCAATGAGTAAACAACTCCTTTGCTCAACTTTTTTGAGTTGAAACTTGCCAAGTAACTCCGTATCTATCTGTCACTTGCCCATAAGCTGGACTCCAAAATGTTTCTTGAAGGGGCATTGTCACTTGGCCTCCTTCCTGTAATTTTTCAAACATTTCTTTTGCTTTTTCAGCATTATTTATCGAAACAGCCACTGACACGTGTGTACCTACCTGGTAAGTTTGGCCTGGGAACGTGTCAGAAATCATTAATTCTGCATTGCCAGCCTTCAAGTGGGCATTTAATACACGGTCTTTCGCTTCTGGCGGTGTCGGAAACTCTGGGTCACCAGGCATATCACCGAACGTTTGCAGACCGATAACTTCTGCGTCCAACGCATGTTCATAAAATTTAACCGCCTCTTGGCCTTGACCATCTAAAATGATGTAAGGGTACATACTTACGATCATCAAATTCACCTCTTTTATTTTATTACAACATTGATAGTTTCCTTAAAGTCTTGTGTCCATACATCGAAGCTTAAATTAATGGGTAATACTCACCGGCTTTTTTCAAAATCAAATGCCACTTGGTTAAAAAGCAAAACTAACCCATATTCGATTTCAAACAGCAGGTGGTCCAAATTTCCCATCATGGTAGTCGCTGTACGCTTGCTTAATTTCATCCATCGTGTTCATAACAAACGGACCATACGGCACAATTTGTTCTTTAATTGGTGTGCCAGAATAAATGAGGAGTCTTGAACGTCTATGATTTGACTTAATTTTAAATTCGCTTACCTTTGAAGAGTCACCGTTACCTTCATACGTAAGAGTTGCGACGCCATGCTTTTTCAAGTTGGTTTTATCCTTCCCGACATTTATATCCCCTGATAAGACATACAAAAATGCATTATGTGTTTCCGGTAGTAAATGAATGTAACTCGCTCCTTGACCAAGACTAACTTCTGCCAATGTAATTGGAACCAAAGATTGTAAAGGGCCTATAACGCCAGCAAATTCACCTGAAAACACTCTAACTGAACCACCTTCAACGTTGAGAACCGGCGTATCTTCAGCATATATATTTTGATAGGACGTTTCAGTATTCTTTAGATGTTTCGGTAAATTAAGCCATAGTTGAAGAGTATGAGCAATGTCATCGGCGACAGCTTCCTCAGCATGCCTCGCTGCCCACCCTGCATTCATATATTGAACATCACCAGGTTCTAGAATATCTCTACCTCCACCATTGTCAATGTGCTCTAGTCGCCCATCAATAACATATGTAATCGTTTGAAACCCTCGATGTGGGTGATCAGAAAATGCACCTCTTTTAAACCAATCTTCAGCCATTAGGATAAACGGGTCAAAATCACTCCACCGATCTACTGGGAGGACCCATCCTTTTTGAATAAATGGAAAAGAAGCCTGTTCATACTTTACATACCACTGGTCTTTTACAGACCTTTGAAATATTTGAGATTTATCTGTCCCCATAGTCATGGATCACTCCTTATGTGTTTCTAAAAATAAAATTAACGCTAAATGAATATAATGATTGTAACAGATATATCAAAATTCATTATACATTAATAATCTTCCCTTATTTTTGGTATGAATTACGTCTAGTATAAATAAAGTTGTTTAATAAGTCGTTTTGATTTTCAAACAAAAAAATTGAGAAAAGGTAGGGATCCTAATGGCTACTATTAAGGTTAATGATGATGGTTCTTTACGTGTAACAGGAGATGTTGAATTAGTAGATGGTAAGGGGAACACAATTGAAACTAAACAAACATTTTCATTATGTAGGTGTGGACTATCAAACAATAAACCATTTTGTGACGGATCACACAAAGGCAAATTTGAAAGTTCTGTTAGGGCTTAGTCTTTTATAGCTGCAAAGAAGGCTTCTGTCTCTTCTATAGCAAATCACACCGATACTTCTCAAGACCTATTCCCCCTTTCTTTTTAATAAACTTTAAATTTACGAAAACGAATATAACGAGTAACCATAAGGATGAGAAATAAAAATAAATTTCTCATCCTTTGGTCACTTTCAACCCATCTATTACTTTAAAGCCTAAAAAGCGTGAACCAGCTTGATCTGACCAAGGCTCTAAGACAAGTGTTAAATAATGAAGTTTAAACTCCCTTTTTTTGTAAACCGCCATTCCCCTGTCTTATTACTAAATTTATCGTAATAAGTACCCGCGATAACTAAAGGGACACCATCCCTATTCGTTCCCGTTGAATCAAGATCTGAGACCTCTGTTGCTTCACCACTCTTACTATCTATGGAAATAACAGTATTCATTGTGTAATGATGCGTTTCTGGCATATCCCTCCAGCTTGCCTTCAGTCTTTCTAAAATCTCGTCTTTCGAATGTTAAAATGATTATACCATGTAAGGAAACGTTCGGACTACCGAATATCATCTTAACCGCTTCATTTCATGTTCCTTCACTACACCAGCTTCAACACATGTGTTTTGTGAATAATCCTTTGATTTCAGTTGATAATACATAAAAGTGAAAGGAGGATTCTACATGGTCGAGCGGTTACTTAAATATTTTGGTATTATTTTTGGTATATGTTCGATTCCGACTTTATTTAAAAAGCCCTCAGTAAAGACTTGGTTGCCGTTATTTTTGATTAATTGCCTAGTTAATTATATTTTTGATAAGACTTTAGTCGAAACTAAACAAATAAAATATCCAAAAAGAGCTTTACCGAACATTACAAAAATAAATATTTTATACGACTTTTTTATCTGTCCTTATTTATCAATTTGGTATTGTCAATCAACATATAATTCTCAACTAAAAGGCATCATAGGGAAATTAATCCTCTTCTCTGTACCTCAAGCAATGTATGAAATTCTTCTAGAAAGGAAAACCAATTCACTTGAATTTACAGGTCAATGGAAATGGCTCTATTCGTTTTTTCTTGTCTTTGTTGTTAAAGTGATATCAAGAGTTTTGCTTGAATTCCTAAAAGGAGATAATGGAAAAGCACAATCTAACATAAATCATCAAATGATTGTTAGAAAATAACTCCTTGTATTGTTACTACCATTCCCGTTGCCATTATAGCTGTAAGAAGATTCTTCTACAGTCAGCTCTTCATATGATTCAGCAACGATTCCGTGAAAAAACTGAGTCGAAATCAAACATATCTGCTTTTGAAACCTTAAATTACTTGTTTCTGGAACTTCTATTTGCACGATATTCGATCCCAAAATATACAAACGCGACAAGGAAGAGAATAGTGGAAATAAATAATACAACTCCATCCCACCATAGTCACATGAACTAGTGTGTTAAAATGCATCAATACGATAATAAGAAACAAAATAGAATATGTCTTCAAAAAATAAACCTCCAAATAAATATATATCCAACCTTCCATAACCTATAAAGGTACATAGCAAGCCACCTATCTTAAGAGGCAAATCGGCTTGCTATGTACCTCATCACATCATTACAAGCCACTATCGTTTGACGATTTACACTTATAAAATTTATACATACGTAACATAGGGAAGTGGTAATCGCTGTTGAGTCAACCATTTCATGATAAATAACCAGCTTTTTGTGCACATTTCAAAAAATAAGTGATCAAATTTTTAAAGAGTAGCGAAAAGAGCCTATTCAAATGACATCAACAAAAATAAGCAACCTTATATAAGGATGCTCATTTTACTCAATTAACTCAGTATATATTACCTTGCGCTTCACGCCTTTACCTTTTTTAAAGCTCTGACGATTAAATAAATTCCGTAACTAGCTGCGATTAACAGAACTATTTGTCCATAACCAAATCAAGGGCATCACCCTAGCCCTTGCGATTCATCAATTTATCAATTTATCACTTTCCTTTTCGGGTTGATTTCTATTAATATAGAGTGAAAATCCGTGAACGATATACGTCAACAACACCAATACCCAAATCGAATCTCGGTATGTATCAAATGTGATGGTATGAATATAACGATGAAACATTTCTAAGCAGAACCATCCGACAGGCATAATACCAATGGCATGTTTATATGATTTGAGCAAAATTATTTGTCCACGTTCACTTTTCGCTTCTTCACTTCTAGAATACTTTATATTCGCAATCAAAAAATACAAGAATAATGGGGTCAGTAATGCTCCAATCAGTAACAATTTCACCATTCTCCTTTATTATAATATGATCTTTACAATCCCTACATATGTCTTATTAAACACTTTATATAGAAGAACAGACCTAGATGACCACTTATTAAGGGTTAAAAAACACTCCTTCATTTATATCAGACATACCCATTACTATAACGGCGCCCTATTAACATATAAATATTTTAGTCCTCTCCGTCAACACCCAATGCCTTTTACCATATTTTAATGCTTATATACCTAAAGACTATAACAAGCTATTTGTTCATAACTTAGTCACATTCAAATGTGATAAATATCATATCACATGTCAGAAAATTACGATATATTAAAGACATACAAATATTCGACATTTTTTTCAAAGGGGATAGAGCATATGAAGAAACGTTTTTTAAATTTAGAGCATTTGATTCAAGACAATAAAAGAGAAATTCTCGCAAACGAAGAGGACCTAGAACGTATTGAGAAACGAATAGATGATAGACATCAACCTGAAATACAAACAGACACGAGTCGTGAGCGTAAGCCTGAACCAGTTTAAAACACTGATATGACAGTGACTTATAATTAGAATACAACCCCCGAAGGTATTAATGAACCGGGGGTTGTTGACGTAATCATAGGAAACGGGACGTCACAACATTATGAAGTGAGACTCGACAGATGTTACTTTTCAAATCCATCAAAGTCCACGTTTTTCAAGTATGGCCTATATCGAACCACAATGCTCATATCATTAAATTCTTCTTATTTTGATATCATCCATTAAATTGTTACAATTGTAACCATGAAAAAGGAGTGTTTGTATGATGGCGAATATTAAATTTGAAATTAAAGAGACAATTGGAACAGTTTCCGAAGGTGCGAAGGGATGGAAAAAAGAATTAAACTTAGTCAGTTGGAATGGGCGCGAGCCAAAATACGACTTACGCGATTGGTCCCCAGAACATGAAAAAATGGGGAAGGGCCTTACTCTTTCAGAAGAAGAACTCATACAGTTAAAGGAATTATTAAATCAACTAGACCTTTAGTTTGTGCAGTAGTGAAAATTAATACATATAATTAGGAGCACTAAAGAGCGATTAGTGCTCCTTGACGTTCTCCTTGCGAAAGAATCTCGTATGGATGATCCTGTATATGTTCACAATCTAATAATTTCATTAAATGTTTCGCGTAGTCAATATCGCTTTCGTCGATATGATCGTATAACCCTACAGAAGCAAACTTCCCACTCAAAATAATAGCTAAAGCGGTATCATGATTACGTAATCTTTGTTGTAATGACGAACTCACCCATCCAATCTCTTTCCGCAATTCTAGTATATTTGCTTGTCCAAAAACATTTCCCAAAACTTCTACATGTCCACTCGTTGGCCATATATACCCATTAATGATTTTTAAAAGTGTTGTTTTTCCAGAGCCATTTAATCCTAATATACTCCAGTGCTCCCCCTTCTTCATCGACCAACTAACATTATTTAATATTCTTTTTTCATTGCGTCTAATCGTTACATTTTCTAGCTTAATCAATTATTTCTCCCCCCTTACAGTACTTACTTTGAAATTATTTTTACACAGTCAGAGTTTGTTCAGTTCTTTAACAATCCAAGTATCCCCCGAACAAGTAATCGAATGGGCGTTAATAAAAGTTCGGTGATAAACAAAAATACATCTATGATCCAGTTCCATTTTCCTTCCCTCTTACGTTGTTTTCTTTTCATCGTTTTCTCCTCTCACACCTGTTCATTTTACCACATTATGGTATATCTTCCACATATAAAAGATTGGAAGAACAATCAGAACGGCAGTCATACACGGAACCATTGCCCCTAGAGTATTTTGCTGAACTAAAGCCGTACGGATCATTCCATAATGAATAGAAGCGAATAGAATACTCACGAACAACGTAATTGTTGCTAACATTCTCGCTGTATGTTTTCGAACCATATATATTTGTTCATCAGTCAACTCTTCTTTTTTGACAAACGGGATATTTACAAAGCCAAGGAATTCCTTTCCGGTTGGACGAATGATCAAAAAATAGTTAAGGGTGAAGGTTAGCGCCAAAATAAAAGCATAAAGGATCAATAAACCAATGATGATTCCCTTTTCCCCCACGCGTCTGGTTCGCCTGCTAAGTTAAAATGGTGCGGCACCTCATTCGGTAACTCACGATAATGGAATACACTGTATATAACCGTAAGTATTAAAACCAAAAACGCTAAAATATCAATTAACGGGTTATAATACTTGTTAATTTTATCCCACATAATTTGTCACCTCTTTCTACAAAAACAACCAATACTGATCATTTGTAGTGAAATTATTATATGTCACTACCACTCATTTACTACCTTTATTCCCCATTACTAATACTTTTATCAAACAAACAATCATTACACTAATAGGACACATAAGAAGACATTTGCTACAATAAAAAGAGCGAGGTGAATTTTCAACCAACGCCCTTCTTCTTGTTTTCCAGTTTCACATGTAATTCCTTAAAATTTTCGACCACATCAGGTAACGATAATTGTTCTGCTAATGACATCCCTTTTTGTATTGATGCCTTAGCTTGATCAAACAAGCTTGCTTTGATTTGTGCATCTGCTAGTGTATACCAGTAAAACCAGGCATCCATCTACGTTATCTGGTCGTTGTGGTACTTTTCTATCTCTGGATAGTATTGGTCATAAAGCTCATCATCATGAACGAGCTGTTGCCCATCCCAGGTGAGAACATCTACAAAATAAGTATCCGCGATATATCTTCTCCACACCGCTAGCCCAACATCTTCTTGGTTCCTTAATAGCTCCATCATATGATAGGACACTTTTGTTAACTTATTTAGCGAGGCGCTTTCCCATTTAAAAACTTCGAGTATATTTCCTGCTGAAGCACCAATGGTTACCCCAAATAGGTACTCCTTCGTACCATCACCTGTTATATCTGCAACTCCAGAATAATCTAATCCAACGCCTTGTGATGACGTTTCCCAAACCTTCTTCCATTCTCCTTTTACTTGCTTTACTATAATCGCTCCATACTGCGATGGAGAAGGTTGTTGCTCTGCTTCAAGTTTATAGTTTATGATCACTTCTTTCTCCTCGTCATCGTCAAAATCAATTAGTTGAATCGGTCCCGTTGAGGCAGGTTGGTCAGGGCTTACTAGAAACGCATTTGCAGGTATCAACCCGTTCATTATTTTACTGATGTCTTCATTTACAGTTTCTTCTGCTGCTATAACCATTACACATACATTCAAAAATACAGCTAGCAGGCTGATAAACATTGCTTTTCTCATCTATAATCACCTTTTACTTTTAAACGTTCAAAATCATTGTTCCCTATATGACTCTAATTAATTAAAAATCATTAGTATTTTGCTCTACATTAGAACGGTTTCTTTTACTAATCGAAAATCAGGTGTTAATATAAAACTATTCTTCTTAGGGAGAAAACAAGATAAAGTTTAATAGACAAGTACAAGAGAAAACATGCTATAAAACAGAGATAAAATCTTGAAATTGGAAAGAAGGGGAAGGCCTGACAAAACAAATTGCTTGCCATCTTTCTATCATTCGATAAAATAACAGAATAGAATAACTTAAACTTGCATCAAGAGATAGAAAGGTGTATAAAAAATGGAAAAGAATACAACATGGAAACAACGTATTGGCTTAGCCATTATACTGAGCATGCTGGCAGTTTTAGGTCCTCTAAATATTGATATGTACTTACCTGCCTTCCCTGAAATTGGAGAAGATTTAACGGCTAGTGCTTCTCTCGTTCAAATGAGTCTTACGGCATGCCTCATCGGGCTTGCTGCTGGTCAACTCATTGTTGGCCCCATTAGTGATGCACATGGACGTAGAAAGCCTCTCCTTATTTCAATTACATTATTTGCATTGTCTTCTTTATTATGTGCTCTAGCTCCAACCATTGAATTTTTAATAGCTGGACGCTTTTTACAAGGTCTAACTGCTTCAGCAGGAATTGTTATCTCACGTGCAGTCGTACGGGATATATTTAGTGGTAAAGAATTAACGAAGTTTTTTTCACTCTTGATGGTGATTAATGCGGTTGCTCCATTAGCGGCGCCAATCGCAGGGGGTGGAATTTTATGGTTCCCTTTTGCCAATTGGAGTACGATTTTTTTATTTTTAGCACTTATCGGGATCATCATTGTTATTACGATTTACTATCGATTAGAGGAAACCCTACCTGTCGAAAAGCGGATGCCTAGCTCCATCGGTCATTCATTTCGTACAATGGGCGATTTATTCAAAGATCGTTCGTTTATCGGGTATGCGCTCACACTAGGTTTCGTCCATGGAGGTAGCTTTGCTTATGTGTCAGGGACGCCATTTGTATACCAAGACATTTACGGCGTATCCCCACAATTGTTTAGTATCCTGTTTGGTATTAATGGAATTGCTATTATTACGGGAAGCTTTTTAGTAGGGCGTTTAGCTGGAATTGTAGAGGAGAAGAGGATCTTACAAACCGGCGTAATCCTCTCCACTTGTGCGGCTTCATTTTTATTTGTGATGGCTCTTATCGAAGGTCCACTTGCTCTTATCGTCATTCCGATATATATCTATATGACTGGTATGGGGATCGTGTTAACGAGCTCTTTTACCCTTGCGATAGCCAAGCAAAGTCACCGGGCCGGAAGTGCGAGCGCCTTGCTCGGAATGCTCCCTCTGCTAATCGGTTCCATTGTATCCCCTCTTGCGGGAATAAATGAAGCTTCTGCTGTCCCAATGGGGACCATTATTTTCGTCACAACTCTTATCGGCACAACTGCATTATTTACATTAACAGAAAAAGCACAAGTTCAGCAGAAAGAAAAAAAGTAAACATTAGAGCAACATTAAGTGTTTTATACGTCAGACATGTTGCCAATGCATAGGGCTGCCCCAGAGGTCAATTACCATCACCTTTTGGGACAGCCCTTCATTTATTTATAAAAGGCCAACCATTTGAAGTCCATGTACAATGCCATCATCTTCCACTGATCTTGTAACATACTTTGCGACTTCTTTGACTCTGTCTTTCCCATTCCCCATCGCCACACTATTTTTTACTGTGGAAAGCATCTCTATATCATTAAGTCCATCTCCAAATGCATATTGATGATCTTCTGGGATACCTAGTTTTTCAACAATTTTTTCGATTCCTTTTGCTTTAGAACCGCCCTTAGGAAGAACATCGACTGAAACAGGATGCCACCTTATAAAATCAAAATCATCAAAAGCCTGTTCATATTGTCCTTCCTCCCCTTCTAGACAAAAAAGTAGAGATTGATATAGTTCACGGCCCTTGTAATAACTGGGGTCATGTGTAGGAAAGCGATTGATGTTTAACGTAGCGATGCTCTCATCTATATAAGAATGCTCAGGGACATTAGCTTTCATATCTTCATGGTCCATGTAGACAATTGGATGATTATTATGCATGGCAGCTTCAGTTAACTTTTCAATCGACGAGTGGTTTAACGAATTTGTGTAAATCACTTCACCATCTAAAACGACGTATTGTCCGTTATAACTAATAAAGGTATGAATATCTAATTCTTTTCTTAGGTCCTCATACATGAAAGGAGCACGTCCAGTGGCAATACCTACAATATGTCCGTTTTCTTTTAGTTTGAAAATAGCTTCTTTTGTTGAATGTGGCAATTTTTTATCATGATCAAGCAAAGTTCCGTCAATATCAAAAAAGATTACGCTTTGTGGTGTCAACTTATCTTCCCTTCCTTCGATTGTATTTTGAATCGTCTCTTACATAATGATTTTTACATTTCTAACGTCAATAATTACATTTATATTTTGATAATAATGATTACATCTTATAGCATGAAAACAGAAAAAGAATAAAGAATCTAACCTAAGAAGCGATCGCTATCGTTGTACAACCGCTCTTTTATTCCTAATCAATTTCAACAGAAGGGTCAACATAAATGATTGTACTTGTCCCTTTTTATCTACCCACGTATAGCATCTTACTTACCAAAGATTCCACGGATACTCATTTGGTGGCTGAGAATTTATTTCGGTTTTTTCTTTTTTGGTCGGATGATCAAGAGCTAGTTTCTGTGACCATAAAGCAATTTGCTGACCAGGTTGGTTCACTTCTACCCCATACTTTTGATCTCCGTAAAGTGGACAATCTTGAGAAGCTAGTTGAACACGTATTTGGTGTGGTCGACCGGTGTGAAGCCGAATCGAAAGAAGACTCAATCCTTTCTTAGATCCGATCAATTCATAGTCCATGACCGCTTTCTTAGCTTTTTTATGATGAGATGATGTCGTGTACACTTTATTTTCCTGGTGATTTTTTACTAGAAAATCTTCTAATCTATCACGATCTTTTGCAGGACGGCCCCGTACTACAGCTAAATACCTTTTTTGTATGTTTTTTCTCCGAATCGCATCTGATAACCGCGCTGCAGCTTTAGAGGTTTTTGCAAACACCATAACCCCTCCGACAGGTCGATCCAGACGTTGGACAAGCCCAAGGTAAACATTCCCAGGCTTCTGGTAACGAATTCTCAAATCCTCTTTTAGGAAAGTAAGTAAATCTTGACTTTTCGATCGATCCTCTTGTACTGGAATATTAACTGGTTTCTCTACAAAAAGTAAATGATTGTCCTCGTAAAGGATAGGAACTTGCATAGCTATTAAAATCTCCTTCTATTCATTCTATATTTAAATGATAACATACTAGGCGCGAGAACTATCAACCATGAATAATGACATACCGCAACCATTAGAATAAGATAAAAAGACATTTTAAAGGTTAGCTTTAAACTCTTCACATTCACAATAAAAAATGCTTTTAACATATTCAATTCGCTCTTCCACAATTGCCATCTCTATTAAAAAATCGGGTGTGTTTTATGAGGTGATTTTATCCTCATACGACACACCCAAAGCTTTGTCCTGCTACACTGTCTCAAGAATAAAATCACAACTTACTTCAATAAGTGTTCAGCTTTACATATTCAAGAGGTCGTTTTAAATGCTTGTCCGTTCATCAATCAATATATTGAGTCCTGCTCTTGCAATGGTGTTCCAACATGTATCTGTTCAATGTTAGCTCTCTCTAATTGAAATTCCTCTTTAAAGAACCATCGGTAAAATATACGTGAAAAATAAAACGCCACACCCATGGTAATAAAACTCCAATACCACCTCCATTTGACATAATGAATAAGATTCGTGTACCGTTCCGCTACTACTTCACCTAATGTTAATAAGCCTGTGAGAAGCAAATAATAAAGTGATTTTTTTAACCGGCTCCCATACTCTGGATAATTCACATTAAAGATGGCACATATGGTAGGGTAGATAAAATACTCAAATGAAAAACTCGATTTATTTGCTTTATGAAAAAACAACCTCACTGGATATTTTATTAGGCCTTTTTCGACGACCATCAAACCGAATACCCAAGTAATGAGCTGCTTAAATAAAAAGGCTAGTATTCCATGTCTCACTTTTTCCTTAGGTACAAATTTAAACAGTAACACAATCGTCATACACCATACGAAAATCAAAACACTTTTGTCTCTAAACATTTTCAACCTCCTTATGAGACCTAGGCATACCCATAATTGTCTACGTTTGCACTGAGAACTTTTCTGAAGTCTTTTCCTTTATGTACATCTAATATTCTCTGGCCATACTCTAAAAAGTTTAAAACCTCTTCCTCTGATAAGTGACTCATGTCAAAGGGAAAATTCTCTTCTTCCTTAACAATGTTCAATAACTTGTCAAACAGCACCAGTCCATTGCTTGTAATTGAAACCTGTTTGTACCTTGGTCGGCTTTTATTTATTTCAACGCTAATCAGCCCTTTTTCTTTTAAAGGTTTAAGAAGCCTAGTTACGGTCGAACTATGCCAACAGCCTAATTCACCAATTTCTGTAGGAGTCAGTGCTTGTTTATTTGCCTGCAGCAAAAATAATACGTGTTGTTGGGCAGGGGACACGTTAAACTTCTTTCCTATATCTGACCAGTGATCTTCCATACAGAAATATAAAGCCCTAACCATCAATAACATTTGTTGTTTAAGTAAATAATTCAAAATAGACCATCCTCACTTGTATATACAATTGTAACTACAAGTAATATTCTTACCAAGCATTGGTTATTTATTCATGCCCTCATCTAATTAGAAGAACAAAAAAAGTGACTCTATAACGCTTTGCGAAATAAAGTCACTTTATTCTACGGAATCTACTTTTCATTAATTAATAAACATCACGCTGGTAACGTTTTTGTTTTTGCATATCATTTAGATATTCTTCAGCAGCCTCTCTACTCATGGAGCCTTCTTTTTCAATAATGTCAATCAGCGTATTATGAACGTCCTTGGCCATATATTGCTTATCGCCACAAACATAGAAGTATGCTCCGTTTTCTAACCACTCAAACAACTCTTTACTGTTTTCAAGCATTTTATGCTGTACATATACTTTTTGCTCAGTATCACGAGAGAACGCAGCGTCCAATTTAGTTAACACACCGTCCTCTTGGTATTTCTCTAATTCATCTTGGTAAAGGAAATCAGTCGCTGAATATTGGTCCCCAAAGAATAACCAAGATTTCCCTTTCGCGTCGTTTACTGTGCGTTCTTGAACAAACGAACGGAATGGCGCAATCCCCGTACCTGGTCCAACCATAATAATATCCGTTTCTTGCGATTCTGGTAAGAAGAAATGCTTATTAGGTTGAACAAATACTGGAAGTGTATCACCAACATCAAGGCGCTCAGCGCATAACACAGAACAAACGCCCTTTCGCTCACGCCCGTGAGCCGTATAACGAACCGCCCCGATCGTTAAGTGAACTTCACCTGGGTTAGCAGCTAAGCTGCTAGCGATGGAATATAAGCGTGGTGGCATTTTTCTTAATAATGAAACAACCTCTTGGACTGACACATTCCATGGCCCAAAATCACGTAACAAATCAAGTACATCACGTCCATCGATATACTCTTTCAATTGATCGGCATTTTCCACGGCCACGAGTGATTGCAACTCTTCATTAGTTGTTAATTCCGCTGCTTGTTTTAAAATTTTCTTCGTTAATAACGTAATTTCAAAATACGTTGTTAACGCTTCCTTCAGTGGCAGTGTGTCACCTTGCTTATTTATTGTAACCGACGCAGTTGGATCCCATTTCATTTCATCAATAAGGGCATGTACTAGTTCTGGATCATTCTCAGGTATGATTCCAAGGCAATCACCAGGAACATATGAAAAGCCTGATCCTTCTAACGATAGCTCAAGGTGCATCGTTTCTTTGCTAGAACCAGGTCCATTTAAATTTTTAAGCTCCAATACTTTTGCTTGAAATGGATTTTTTCTTGAATATGTTGGCGTAATCATTTCTTTAGCTTTCTCAGGATTTTCTGCTACATTATTTTGCATAACATTCACCTCACAAAGTTTTATAAAAACAGTAAACTACTTTACTTAGTAGTTATTCACTAATGAAAATTAAAACTCATTATAATGTTTCTTTACTTTATATAGAAAATTAGGAATATTCATACAGGTTAAGTTCTCTTAGGGAATAGTTGGCGTGCGACTAAAGGTGAATATCAGTTACAGAACCTCATCATATCGCCTCAAAGAAACATGGGGACGAATCCTACACCATTTTCCTCAGCTTATTATACCCTGTATGACTTTACCTATTGGTATTATACATTAAGAATAGCATACAAAAAGAAAAATATGTTGTGTTTTTTCTCACAAATTCATAAAAACCAAAATTTTTCAACCTAAACGTATTGTTGATTATGCTCTCCCACATTGATAACAACGTTTCTATACCTTATAAACACAATTTCTCCTTCAAAAATGGTAAGAAACAAAAATAACTATGTATTCATCGTTTTCTATAAACAAAACCATTCACATAAAAACCTCTTACGAACCTAATCGTAAGGGGCCTTTATGTGAAAGATGATCCGCTTATACAATCTTCTTCTCATACCTCGAAGCAACATCTGATTGTTCAGATATAAAAGCTATCGCAGATTCATTAAACTTAGAACTTTTTTCAATATTGCAAAGATGACCACACTTTTTAATCTCAAGAAGCGATCCATATGGATCGCTTTCCATATGTTGATTCAAAAGTTTAACAAATAAATAATCCTCACTACCAGAAATATACAGTCTGGGAACTTCTGACGTATTGATATCAACTGATGTTTGCTTCACAGACCTGATAAGCTCAAACCATTTTAGGAATTGATCTTCCTTCATTTTTCTAGCTTCTCGTATAAAGATAGACCTTGAAAATGAGTGCCTCCGTTTCGGCATGATAACATGGGAAAATATAATATATAGCCAAATATAAGGGACAAACCGCTTTAAAGCACTTCCAATCGACAACAGAACCTTTGAGAGAGTATTAAATTCTGTAATCGTCGCACCTAAGACAGCTGAATTGACTCGGTCAGGGTATTGTTTAATTAATTGGTGGATAATAATCGATCCTAATGAGATACCTGCGAAATTGACCTTTTTCAAATGATAATTATCAAGTACCCGAATAATCATTTCGCAGCACCTTGTCCAAGAATAGCCCTGATCCCATTCGTTGAAAACTGGGTTAGGATAATGACCTGGTAAATCAATGGTAATAACGTTAAACTTTTCTTTAAAGTCACATAACTGCTTTTTCCAAATGTTTGAATTACCACCTATACCGTGTAAAAGCACGACCCATGGTGCATCTGGGTACGTCTGGTTTTTATAAACGTCATGATTTAACAACATCTCATTTGAAGACAAATTTCCCCACCCCACTACTCTTCTAGAAAGTTTGGCTACTTTTGGACCATTACTTTTTTTCGTTCAATAAAACCACCAATAATTCTTGATAGCATGTCTGCATTCATATTTAGTGCACTATCTTGCTCCTGATTTAATAAAGTTCTCGTATTTTCATCCTTAAATGACTTTGAGCAATTGAGATATTTGTTAAAAACTTGAAGTGGTTTATTAAAGTTAATTTCATCTTCAGTCAACAAATGTGCATCCTGATGTGGAACAATTTTCACCATATTCGTCCCTAAGCTTTTTAAAATCGTTTCTATAATTAATTGATTTGAAGGCGGATTAGGGTTCGTAATATTATAGACCGTATTAGTTTTGCCATACCTAAGACCTAAAATGAGTACCTTCACAACATAATCGACAGGAACTAGATTTGAAACGGTTTCTTTATTGCCTATTAGACGAAAGACGGCTTCCGTATTTCCTTTTTTCATAGCCCTTTTCTTTAATAGTTCAATCGCTCTTATGATTCCATATAACCCAAATGTTGTACTAGCTTCTCCAGTTTCTGAATCCCCAATAATAATCGCAGGTCTCATCACACTAACATCAAAATACTCCTGGTATGACATGACCAAATGTTCTGCCTTAGATTTGCTTTCCTCATAATAGTTATTAAACCTATTCGTTTCTGGATAAAGAGTTTCTTCACCGATAACTAGGTCACCTAACGTATAGGCTGTACTAACATGGATAAACTTTTGCACGCCAATCATTTTTGCTACATCAAGAACATGCCTTGTCCCCTCGACATTCACTCGAAAGACATCATCTTTTTTTAAGTCATCAAACGATAGTAATGCAGCTGTATGATAGATAGCATCGATTTTACCTTTTAGTTGATTTAACACAGACTTATTAAGACCTAATCTCTCCTCAGTCAATTCTCCCTCAAGAACAACGACTTGCCCTTCCATATTATTATGATCTCTATTCATTAAATGTTCTATTTTTTTAGCGTTACGTACTAATAAATAGACATTATGATTCTGCTCAAGTAATTTTGTTGCTAATTTCGATCCTAAAAAACCCGAAGCTCCAGTAATTAAAATGTTCAAAGTCATGTCAACTCCCTTAGTTGTTAATAAAGCAATTTGTATCTATTCTATTAATAAATGAAAAATCATAGATTATTTTGTATATCATATGCATTTTATTGCATTGTCATCAATTATAACTTAAAAACGATAAAAATAAGAGAGGTTAATCATTAACGCTAATGACAAAAATGTGAAGATTAAAGATATGAGTGGAAATATAAAGGAAATCGTTCCCAATCAATGTAAATTCATAAAGTTACTTCCAAGAAGAAATCGAAAAAAAGACCACTGTGCTTACCACGGTGGCCTTGATCAGCCTAATGACTAGCAAACAATAACTTAATATTTTGTGTTCTTGCCTTAGTTATTACAAACTTTTGTTCAATGAAAAGATCTTCTGCTATTTTCTCATATCATGTACGAGTTTCAACAGTTTTCACTTGAATGTGCAGCAACTTCTTTATCATTGGATGGAAAACTTGAATTACTTTACCTAAAAGTAACGCTGTAACTAATGTTCCAATTCCAACGGGACCTCCTAATAATAGCCCGAGTATTGCACCTGTCGCCTCAATACTCAACCTAGAAATATTGAAGTTGCAATTAAACCGATGACAGATCGCAATCATTAAGCCATCAATCGGTAAACGAGGGAACTGTGCCTCCAAATAAATACTAATCCCAATACCTATTATGATGATACCACCTAATAAGCATAGCCATTGAGCCTCCCAAGAAGATGAAAAGTCTGCGTTTCTAAAAACTAAATAAATCCAAATATCTAGAAACCAACTACGGATCACAATTGGTATAATCGATTCAATTCTAATCCTAGTCTTTTCAATTAACCAAGTGAGTAACGTAAAAAGAAGTTGTATAATGATCGACCACGTTCCAATGGTTAGTACAAGATAACCGTTTAAGCCTATAGCAACAGTATCCCAAGGACCTGCCCCTAATAAAGATAGAATCACTAAGGCTATGCCCAACGCAGCAATAGCTAAGCCAGCTAAATAAATCCCTATTCGTTTTCCCATTATAAAAACCTTCTTTGATAGATAATTACATCGATACGATCACTTAAACGCATACTTCTATTACTTTACCATAAAAATAACTGGTTCATTTGAAATCTTTTGATTTTATCGTACATTTTTTAAACAAAATATTTACCAATTGCTAGGGTCTGCTAGAATCTAACAAACAAAGATAAGGTAGCTCTAGTTATGGGGCTACCCTTAAATGACGTGCATATATTGTAATCATTTTTTCTAGCAACAATGGAGCTTCAATATCTACCTCTAATTTTATAAGTTCTTTGAAACTTTTTTCACTAGCTCTGCATTTTTCTCTTTACCTGCTGGAGTGCCTTCAGATCGCACAAATCCTTTTCCGTTATATGTATGACTTATTCTATCTGCAATTGTGTTTCCGTTCATTAATGAATCAATAAAACGAGGAGCATCATCACTAGTCATCTCTTTATACCAATGACCATCGGGATATGAAATAAGTACACATTTATCTTGACAACGCCCATTGCAAAGTGTCCTCGATGTATGAATGTAAGAATCTAGGTCTTTAGCCATAATTTCATCTCTAATCGATTGAGTTAATTCTTCAGCTCCTTCTTTTTTGCAACTGCTGCCATTACAAATCAAAAGATGGTGTTGTGTATTTGCTAAGTTCCATGACGCCATTTCTTTCGCTCCTTTTCCTATATTCTTGTCACAACGCTCCACAACCACTTTTTTACATACTTGTTTTATGCTACCACACTTTCACTAAAACAGCCTATTATATTTTAGAATTCAGATCCCTTCCCACTTTTTCGAAAACCGTAATAATTATTATTTACATTTAATGATAAATGGGTTGGCAATAAGTTCAAACTAGCGAGCAAAAAATGACTTTAATGATGTTTAATTTTCATTTTTCAAGAAATAAAAACCTCCCATAGTTTTACTTACAGGAGGCTTATTTCACTAGGTCACAAAATTTATTATATTAACTATCAGACTTATAAAAAGATACTTTGTTCAATCTGTTTCAACCTATACGTATATCCCTTCATGTTCATCAATTCTTGAAAAGTACCTGATTCGATAACTTCCCCCTTATCCATCACTATTATTTGATCCATCTCTTCTAAGCCCGTTAAACGATGACTTACAAGGATCATTGTATGCCCCTCGTACTGCTGAAAGAGATGTTTATAAATACGACGTTCGGTTAAAGCATCAATTGAAGACATTGGTTCGTCCAAAATCCAAATCGGTATCCCAGAACGATCACTGAGCGTCTCCGCTTTCACTAAAACTCTAGCGATTGCTAGTCTTTGCTTTTCACCACCAGAAAGATTAGTTCCTTTTTCTAAAACAAAATCTTCAAGTGAAAAATGATCAAGCTTTACAACGGAAAGAGCATGTAACATATCTTCATCTGTTACAGTTCTATCCGAGAGTAGATTGTCTCGAATCGTACCATAAAAAAAATGATTTGTTTGTAAGACCGGGTTCATATTTTTCCAAACTTCTTTTTCCTTTACATTCGTAAGGTTTTTCCCACCTATGATAATCTCACCGTCATATTGATGATAGATCTTTAACAACAAATTGAGTAAAGTTGATTTTCCTGAACCACTTGGTCCAACAATGGCCGTTTTTGACCCCGAAGGTAAGCTAATGGTTACATCATGTAAGGCCAGACGCTCCTCATCGGGAAAACGATAGGAAACATTTTTTAAAAGGATAGCTCCTGAACTCAAAGGCTCAACATTTTCACTTCCATATCCTGGTTCATCTATTGCCTTTCTCCTATGCTTATCAACAACAGATAAGAGCCGATGAGAAGCCCTTCTACTGTCTTCAAAATGTAGAGGAAAGGCCGCCATCGGTGTCGACGTTTCAAAGACCGTCAACGAAATCATGACTAGCATTGCAAGAAAAACACCGTCGAGATGATCACGCGCTACTAAGAAGGCACCTAAACTAAGAATGGACCACGAAACTAAAAGAGCAACCCAATGGTTTATCACGTGACTATACACCATTTGCTTCTTACTTTGGTTTTGTTTGGTAATATATTGATTAGAGAGATCCGAAAGCTCCTTTTCTCGTAAGCCAAGCTCTTGATAAAGCTTTAAATCTAAAAAACCAAGCATTAATTCCGTTACCTCTGATGATAACAGACTTCTGAATTCACTAACTTCGTTCTCAACTCTCTTTTGTTTTCGAGCAAACCATAATGGTACAAGGAAACCTGTGATAACAAGACCAACAATAAATAGAAATGCAACTTCAATCGAGAAAAAAAGTGTAAAAAGAACAGTCGATAAAAAAACAAGCAACATCACAATTGGCGGATAATAGACACGTAAGAAAAAATGTTGAAGGCTTTCTACATCTCCCACAATTCTAGAAAGCAGATCTCCACTGCGATATTTTTCAAAAATAGAGGGAACGAATGGTTCTAACCGTTGAAAGAAAAGCGCTCTAAGCTGACTTAAAATTGTAAACGTTGCTCGATGTGAAAAATACCGTTCTGCATAACGACTCACTGCCCGGATAATACTGAATAATTTCAAAAAGGCGATACTGAAAGTCAAAACATATAAGGGAGGAAGCAGAGCAGCTTTCGAGATTAAATACCCACTAGTGGCAAATAATCCGACCGCGGCAATCCCTGATAGAAAACCAAACAGGATCGATAATGAAATCCCCCGCTTATCGGTCATGACTTGCTTAACGATGACTTTTAAATCTGTCACCCTACCGCCCCCTTTTGTTGAGCTTCAACGATTTTGCGATAATCACTTGCTGATGACATTAATTCTTCATGGGCCCCTTGTGCACGAATCGAACCATTTTCCATTAACAATACTTGATCCGCATTTTTTATCGTATGGAGCCGATGAGCTACAGTAATCATTGTAGAATGTTGAGCAAGCTCTTTTATCGATTGCTGTAAGATTTGTTCAGTTTGAAGATCAAGACCTACCGTTGGCTCATCAAACAAAATAACAGATGGCCTTTTTAAGAAAGCTCTAGCTAAAGCAATGCGTTGTTTCTCCCCTCCCGATAATCCTCTTCCTCCTTCACCAATTTGGGTGTCATACCCCTTTTCCAATTCGTTTATCAAAAGTGTTAATCCAGTTTTTTCGGCGACCTCATCTAATTCAGCTCTAGAAACACTTTGTCTATGACTGCCCATGATAAGGTTTTCTTTTATCGTGCCAGAAAATAAATACGGATGTTGAGAAATATAAGTCAATTGCTGATACCACTCATGTTCTTTATATTGAAACAAAGGACAATAATTCATAAGAACTTGTCCTCCAGTTGTCGGATACAGACCCGCTATAACGTGAAGTAAGGTTGTTTTCCCTGATCCACTCCCCCCAACAATCGCAGTCTCACTGTATGGATCAATGACAGCACTAACCCCCTCGATTGAAAAACTTCCTCCTTCATATGTAAAAGAAACATTCTTTAGTTCAATCTTAGGTGGTCCATCCTTTTGAAACCTTTTGTTTCCCCACTCAATTGATTGATTCCTTGCTTCTATTTCATCGATGATCTTTTTAGCAGCACCAACACTCCCTTTCCCTGCATGAAAGGCACTCCCATACTCTTTTAATGATGCGAAAAATTCCGGTGCAAGGATGAGTACAAAAAATGCAGCGAAAAAAGAAAGTTCATTATAAATGACAAGCCGTGCCCCTACCTCAAAAGCGACTAGTGCAATTCCAAACATCGAAAATAACTCAACGATTAAAGAAGAAAGAAACGCAATTTTTAAAACATCCATAGTTGCTTCACGGTAATCGAGACTACTCTGCCTTATTACATCATGTTGCTCACTTGCTTTTCCAAAAAGCTTTAGTGTCACAAGGCCCTGTAAACGATCAAGGAAGACTCCAGAAAAGGCAGCAAGCTTCTCCATCTGATTCTCAGCTTTCTTTTTGGTTATTCGGCCAATAATTACCATCGCAAGAGAAATCAAAGGTGCGATCAGGAGTAAAATCACACCGGAAATCCAACTCTGCCAAAATACAGCACTTATGATTATGATTGGTACGATACTCGATTGGATCATTTGTGGATAATATTTACTATAGTACGGTTCAATCTCATCCACTGCATCTATGACCATGCTTACTCGATTCCCTGATTGACCTTTCATCAAGGCTTGTAATGGATTTTTAATATAATGATGAAGAAGCATACGTCGAAATTCCGCTTTCGCTTTCTCCCCCATATTCATGCCAAGCCGATCACTCACATAAGACAAAAAAGTTCGTGCTAGAAATACAACAAGGAGGATCGCTAAGAAAGGGATAACTTCTCGAAAGGTCAGCCCCTTTAAAAATACTTGATCCACAACTGATGCAATTATATAAGCTTGTAGCACTGCGACAATACCTATAAATAAGGCTACAAAGGAAAGGGAATAGATATGTTTTTTCTGTTGGTATGCTATTTTACGAAGTTGTTTCAAGGTTCAGCCTCCTAATGAATAGGATGAATCTAGTTTGTAACCGTTCATTTATTTTTGATGTGTGAGGTACCGTTTATCTTTAAGAAACAATCGCCAAAACCATAAGAATAGCGGTATTAAAATGGCCATTCCTATGCCATAACCAAATAGTAAAGAGCGGTACATCGTTAAATTAGTTAGCGCGTCATCAATCGTTAAATCAGGGTAAATGATGTACGGCATATGCGACATACCATATGCTAAACTCGCAAGACCAATCTGAACAATCATTAATAAAACTGCGACACGAGGCTGACCGATCGTACGTTTTTTCGAAGGCCACCATAGCGAACTATAACCGATTGAATACGCAATGAGACTCAACGCGAATAACTCCCATTCTCTTGCCATGTTTTCAACCATCCACATCGCTTCAGGAATTAACGTTAACGTCGCGGCAACAGCAAAGCATAACATGATCGGCCCAAATATAATGGCATTTCTTCGGTACACGTTATAGGTGTCTGTTGATTTGGCTTCACTGGCATAATCACTTAGAAACAGGGATGATAAAAACAATTCAGCAGAAATCCCAAAACCGATATGTGCATATAATGTAGGACTAGTAAGTAACTGGTCATATAGGATATAGTGACGGTCCCCCACCACTTCAATAAAACCACCTATAATAATAGGTAATACACTGACCATCAGCGCTGGGATTAACAACCCAGTGATTCCTGAGATATAAGTAAAGAGCTTCGTATACTTCTGTACAGAATAGGAATAAACCATGAATGCACTGCGAATAATCAGTAAAATCAATACAAAACTAACCGGAACAATCATTACCGATCCTAATGCAAACGCAGCCCCTGGAAAAAAACCGACAAGTGCAACAACAAGTAACACTAAAAATACATTTGTCACTTCCCACGAAGGAGATAAATATAGATTTGCAAAATTCGCAGCTGTTGTATCTTTTCGACCGTAATAATACATAGACCAAAAACCTGCTCCAAAATCAATTGCTCCTGCTAACGCATACAGAAACAGAAACAACCAGATAATTGTAATCGCAATTTGAGCTTCACTCATTTCAATCCCCCTCACCTAGACCGATGACTTCATTTCAAATTCTTTTGACAACGGGTTTCGCTTAAAATATGTACGCATAACCAATGCTGTAAGTACTAATAGGAAAATATACAATGATACAAATAGCGTGAAAAAGAAGCCAAGATTTCCTGATTGTGTTGCGGCATCCGCTGTTCGTTGAAAACCTATAATTGTCCATGGCTGTCTTCCTACACAAGCAAATATCCAACCTGTCTCAATCCCCAACATAGCAAGAGGACCACTTCCAACTAGTAATACTAGTAACCATTGAGGATATCCCTTTTTGAAAAAGATCCGATAAGCAATTGCTCCAAAGGAAACCGCAATTAATAACGTTCCAATCCCAACCATAATATTGAATAACGTATGGACAAAAAGAGGTGGCCATTCATCTCTTGGATAATCATTAAGTCCTTTTACAACGCCTTCTGTGGAACCTGTTGCCAGCCAGCTTAACATGCCCGGGATTTCAATACCGCCAACTACACGATTAGCTTCTGGATCTGGTGTTCCAAAAATCGCAAGAGGGGCATTATCCTGAGTTTCAAATAACCCTTCTGCTGCCGCTAACTTAACAGGAACATTATCATATAATCCAACAGCAGCTGAATGTCCATTTACTGCCGTCCATAACGAGGTAACTGCCCCAAATATAAGTGCAATCATTAGTCCCTTCCGATAATATTCTGTATTTCTGTTACTTAAGTTAGCTTTTAGTAACTTGTAGGCAGCAACAGAGGCAACGACGAATGCTGTTGCCATGTAAGCACTACTTGCCACATGCACAGCCGTATAACCAAATGCTGGATTCATCACAGCTTCCCACGGGCGAACATTCACAATTTCTCCGCCACTTACATCAAACCCAGTAGGTGTGTTCATCCACGCTTGTGCATTTGTAATTAATACAGCCGAGGCCACAGCTCCTAGTGCTACAAAAAATACGCTAATGATACGCATCGTTGAGGACAAACGATCAGCCGCATAAACATAAATTGATAAGAACAATGCTTCAAGAAAAAAAGCGAAAATTTCTAACGTAAACGGTAAGGCGATCACTTGACCAACTATTTCGATAAAACCAGGCCACAATAATGAAAGCATGACACCGACGATCGTGCCAGAGGGAATTGCTACTCCAAGTAGTATCGCTACTGCTTTCGTCCAGCGTTTAGCTAAAATGCCGTAATCTTGATCTTTCTTAATAGCTCTCATAATTTCTGCAATCAAGATCATAAAAGTAAGACCAACCCCTAGGGTCGCAAAAATAATATGAAATGCTAATGAGCTGCCAAATAACATTCTGGCAAGCCATACATTATCCATGTTATCCTTCCTCTCTAATTCAATTTATAGAGTTATTTTTATTCAGGGTGGATAATTTATACATAAATAATATGTAGAGCTAACGGAGGAAGAGATTTCAAACTCATAATCTTTAGAATAGGAATTTTTTAATGAAAGGTAGTGTTAGAAGAGAAATGATTTCTAAGTTTTGTACGTAAGCTTTATTTCTGGCACAAAAAGAGGCTGTGACAAAGGGTTGGTTTTTACCTTTGTCACAGCCTCGAAGCAATGAGCGATACGCCACCATCTTTTAAAAGTCCGGTGTGAGTGGGTTTCTCACAACGGCATGTGACGAGTGAAGCCATTGCCAATATTAATTTTATCCTGACCTCTTTATGTCAACTGCATTGTTGTAATGCACGTTCCGTCTTCTTCAAACGTAGAAAACTCCGCTTCTACCGTTTTTCCATCATGCTCGATCTTTGTATAATACGTTTTATCTCGTGGGATCCATAAATCAATAAACCCATTAGGCAGGGATTTTAACGTATCGTCCACGACAACATTTCCTTCTTCATCTTCAATATAAACATCAAACTCTTCATTTACTAGTTCACCTTGACAACCTGTCAAGCTATGATTCATTCAAGGATGAGTTTCATTGACGTAAGGTGCAATTGAAACAAAAAATTCGTCTTCAGGTAAGTCATAAGTTGTTTCGTTTCGGTCACTGTCATTCACAACCAGTTGCTGTGATGTGATCGATGCGGTGTGACCAGTTATGTTACCTACACTATAATCGTTCACCAATTGTTTTATATCCTCTGTCTCAGATAAAGAGCTTCCTTCGTCTGTAATTTCACCACTACAAGCGACTAACACAACGGCAAGCAAAAAGCTAAGAGAAAAGATGATATATTTCATTTGATTTTCACCCCCCACTGTTCCTTTCAATTTAGAATTATACCATTTTTACTTTACAAATAGATCTCATAGCACTAGTTGACACAATATATTTACATTTTGTTATTCTAATAGTTTCATAGTGAACTTACATCACCCCTTAAACCATATAATTATCTCTCTATACTCAATCATAAGAGGAGAATTTGAAGAAAATATGAATACAAGAAAAAAAGCTAGATTGAATGAAGGACACGACAATCTAGCTTTCAAATATATTAACTGACAACCATTATATCTTTAGTTCTCGCCCCATCTCAATATCAAGTCATACCTACCTCTGAATAACGGAACTCTATTTTGTATGATTATTTCTTAGTTCTTTACTTCTCCCCCATATAAAATCCATGCTGGTGGTATTTCAAATGGATGGATAGCCAGTAGGGCCTGAATTTGTTTCTTCGTAAAATCAATCCATATGTATGTATCACCTTCTGTTCTCTTCGTTAACTGTCGATAGGCAAAAGTAATTGTATCCCACAATCCTTTTTGAACTGAGAAGTCACACCATGGATAGACAACATGTAAATAATGATCCTTCTTTTGATCATATTTTGTTATGAGGACTCTTGTTTTTGATTCATTTTCGTAAAAGGACCAGTGTTCTATTTCGTTCTCTGGAAATAACGCTTCAGAGGCGGGGAAAGGGTAATAACATTCGTATGGGAAGACTTTTGACGATTGAATAAAAACTTCATTAAGCCAGTATTTTTTTCGCTTAGTTGAATGAACCGGCGTCCAAAGATTAGCTCCTGATTCAAGCTTAGATATATCCTTTGTAACGGCACCGTGTAACGTTATATAAGGTGAAAGTCCGAGCTTTTCAACAACACGTTGAGCAGGGAGATTATGCTCCTGTGTGTTAGCTCCGATCCAGCAAACACCCTTGATTTTCCTCGCTTCATTTAAAACATATGTTAATACGTCAGTTGCATAATTCTTTCCCCAATAACGACGATCGCTTCTTAGACGTCCTAACATCGCATAACGTCCGGCAAATATCGAATAACCGCCCATACTGATCATTTCATTATTCTCGAATAGTCCAAATAATCGATGGTTTCCGGTTGTAAGATGGTCAAAAATATGACCGATATAATCACCCTCAACAGCAGTATCCATCGCTGCAAAATAAGGATAATCTTTACTCGTTAACTCCCTGACCTTTGTATTCATTGTCTCTTCCTCTTCTACCTTATTACTTTTATTTATGAGGTTGATTGTTTTTACCTCGATCAAACTACATCGCTCTAGACCTACGAGACCAGTGTACAGTTCATAAGATGATCATTAATTACAAACAATAACCTGTCTAGTAAATCCTGCTTTTTTCGCTACACATCGATCAATGATGTCAAATCCCGCTTCGATAATAATTGAATCGATCGTTTCAATCGTTATAACCACCAATTTATCAGTAAACGTCCGAGCATGTTGAAGCATGCTTAACTGCTCGTTAGGATCTAGCACTGAACAAAGGTTGTAAGGCATATCGATAAACGCTACATCATACCGACCGCTAACCTTACGAATATCCCTTAATAGCACTTCACAGGTAAAACCAAAGTGTGCCACATTTGTCCTGGCACCAATCGCTGCCAAAGGATTAATATCACTGCCTACAATATCAATTCCCATTGATAAAGCTTCAATAAGCACGGTTCCGATCCCACAGCAAGGGTCAATCGCTTTCATTCCTTTTGGGTGCGGTACCCCTATATTCACAACAGCCCTAGCTACGCGTGTACTCAAAGCTGTCGAATAATTCTGTGGCTTTTTTTGGTGCTGTAGCCAAACGGACTCACCCTTCAGATAAGTCCCGAACAACCAACATCCATCGATTTTCATCACAGCAAAAATCAACTCTGGATCCTTTAAGTCGGCTTCTCCTTTCAGGAGTAAGCCAAAGTCCCGTTCAATCTTACGCCGCTCTTGAAAATCAACTTTATCACTCTTCCCACCATGAGAGATAAACATGACTTTGAATGTTGTTTCGATTTGCTCCATCTGCTTAATTTGTTCAGCAAGTCCTTCTCTTGTAGTCCCTCTATAGATTACTTCAATTCGTTCTTTTATAAACGGGCTTCGCCTTGGTTCAATTCGTACATTTGACTCCAACACCATAGATTCTGTGTCCATTCCAAAAAGTGAGCGCATTTCCAAGCGACATAAAGAAACCTCATCCTCATGACATGCAAATATATAAACATACTTCATGTATTCTCCGCTAGTTAAAGTCAACATATTCACCTTCATCCTCTAACCTTTCATCTCAATGGTCCATATAAATGAAAGAACAATTATTTTATGTCATTACATTTAAAGATCTTATTCCTATCTAAAAAATAAATAGTACAGCAATCCCCTAGGATACCGACCAATTTTCAGCTCAATTATAATCTTTGCAAATACAATCCTTATGCGCATACAAAAATGACGACCTTTTCTGAATGATTTGTTGTAACATCCACAAAACGGCCGTCAATCATAAACCTCTATTTATGAGGGTACTTAGCGTTACTCTTTCCATTTCGTTTGTTTATAATCAAAATCCTCTAGCTTCTCAAGAAGAATATCAACGTCATCTTCAATAATAAGGGTGCTGAAAAATTCTTCTGACAAAAATCCAGACGAAACCATATGGGACAGTAAATCTCGAAACGGTTCATAGAAACCATTTATATTATACAACCCAACTGGTTTTTGGTGAAATCCCACCTGTTGCCAAGTTAACACCTCAGCAAGCTCTTCAAGCGTACCAATGCCTCCTGGTAACGCAATAAATCCATCTGCAAGCTCGTACATCTTATTTTTTCTTTCATGCATCGTTTCGACAATGTGGAGATCATTTAACTCTATATGAGGTACGTTGTCGTAAAATTTTTTTGGGATCACACCTGTCACCTTCCCGCCATTCTCAGTAACTGAGCGAGCCAATTCCCCCATTAATCCAACATTTCCTCCTCCGTAGATCACTTCTAGTTGATCTTGAGCTAACTTCTTACCTAGCTCAGCGACTTTCTCTGAATAAATAGGGTCCCCACTGCTTGACCCAAGAAACAAGCATAAGCTCTTCATCAGATCTACCTCCTGTCAAAATCAGTACGACCTCTTTGTTTATTTTATGTAAAAGATCGTATCATATTTTATATCACATTCATAAGTTGTTACGAAATTGAACGAACAACTAGCGGTGAAATTAAAAAGCATCAACAACCGTAACATCCGGTAAAAACATTTAAATTGAGCTACCTTAATTCATGATAATACGAATTTCCGAATTTAGATTTTGTTTACCCCTTCACTAAAGTAATTCGGTTACTCAAAAAATCAATCTCTTCGCACCAAGAAAGACACCTTTCCAATAACGATTCAGTGAAGAAATTTGCACTTTTTTCCCTTTAAGAAACGTGTGTAATATTTTCCCATTCCCTATATAAAGAGCAACATGCCCTATTCTTTCTGTACCGAACCGATATCTTCTATTTTTTGTTGTAAAAAACAACAAATCACCCTTTCGAATCTTTTGAAAAGGGACTGGTCGACCAACCTGAAATTGTTGCCGAGAATTACGGGGGAGACGAATACCATGAACGCCAAAAATATACTGGATAAAAGAACTGCAATCAAAGAAGTTTGTTTGAAATGGGGCTGCATTAAAGCGATAAGGTTTACCTATTTGTCTCAAACCAGTATCAATAATCCTATCTACTAGCATGGTGTTCTCCCCTTTCTTCTGGAGTATTACTACATCATACTAATAGATAGCGAGAAATGAATAGACAAGAGAATTAGAGCAACCATACATTTTTTTGAACAATGTTCATCCTTTTAGCATAACCCCCATTTTTAAGGCTGATAAAGTTAATTCAATCAACCCCCTCACTAACGTACGGTTTATATAGTTCTAAGGGAAAAGTAAAAGAAACAACCATTTAATATCGTCAAAACGGTTATCCCGATAAATACGTTACTATACATAATTCCATTTGCTTCGGCTAAGGAAAAAGGATTAAGCAGGATACTACTATTATAGTCCAAAAACTTCCCGATAATTGTACTCCCGAAGGCACCTGCCATTAAATTAAATAAATTATAGATTCCCATACCAACACCAATTTCATTTCTAGACAAAGCTGTTGAGATCAGACTTGCGGTCGATGTTTGAATGAACGGAAAAGCGATGTAACAAATGATAACGACAATACCAAGAACCCAAAATGTACTTCCTATAAAGGTTGATAGTAGGATGAAACCTAGAATCATTAATCCAAATGCCATATATACGACTTGTTTTGCCCCACGATTTTCAACTAGCATACCGGCCCATTTACCAGCAAAAACCGCAATCATTGCCGCGGGGAATAGAGTAAAACCTATATACAAAGCATTTAATCCATTAACGTCACTTAACAGTAGCGGTAACATAAACATCATCCCAAACATCGACATAATACCGAAAAAGCCTGTAATTATCGTCGTTCGGAAAATATTATTTTGAAACAAGTCTGGGTGAATAAATGGGTGATCACTCTTCCTTACCCTCCAGGCAAACAAAGCAAAGAACACAATCGTTATGAGAAGATACCACCAATTAAATAGCGTAATAAAAAGCATAATCGATGCTGCACCTATGGCAATCAACACGGCACCAAGGATATCAACTTTCCCATCTCTCTTCTCCTCTTCTGGCATCCAGATCCACAAAAGTGGAATCGCAAATAACACTAACGCAGAAATTAAAAATAAATATTGCCAGTTTAGTGCACCAGTAACAAAACCGCCAATGACAGGACCAACCCCAGAAGCGAAAGCCATTGTACTTGAAACGATACCTAATACTCTTCCTCGTTCTTCAGGAAAATACCTTGATGGTACGATAAAAACTAAAGCTACAATTGAAGCTGCACCAGTAGCCTGAATCATCCGGGCAAAAATGACCAGCAAAAAGTTCGGTGCGAAAAAGCCTAATATTGAACCTAAACTAAATAAACAGAGCCCGACCGTTAATAACATTTTTAAAGGATATATATCTGCTAACTTTCCGTACATTAATGCACCGATCGCATACAAAATAATATAGCCGGTCACGACCCAGCTTACTTGAGAAGGTAAAAGTGAAAACGAATGGGCGATATCGGGCACTGCGATCATGAACATGGTCCCATTCATTACAGAAAATAATAACACTGAACAGATTAATAGAATAATTTTCTTTTTTTCTACATTGGTTAGATTAGTTTCTATGTTTAGTTGACGTGTCATCGTTGCCACTACATATAACATCTCCTCTGTTATGATTTAAACGATAGTAGTTACATTACTGTTTAAAACTACATTTCTTTTAAATAATTCGATATCTAACTACCTAATCATTTACATTTGAGAAACCAAATGCCAAGATCTACATACAATGAATTATAACCATTATAACAACGGAGGTTTTTACGCTGATTCATACGGTTAAGCTAGGTGAAACACTCACACAAATTTCAATTGATTACCGGACACCACTTTCTGAAATTATTCGTGCCAACCCCTCCATTAATCCTAACCTCATTTATCCAGGACAATCGATCGTTATACCCGGATTTCCCCCGCTTAATACAATTCCTTATCATATCAATGTCTCAGTATCGAATCGTACACTAACCCTACTAAAAGATGGTATTTTTCAAAAAGAATATCCAATTGCAGTAGGAAGAATCCTTCATGCGACACCCGTAGGAAATTTCATCATCATTAATAAAGCACCAAATCCTGGGGGGCCATTCGGTACAATGTGGATGAGTTTGTCGAAACAGTACTATGGCATTCACGGCACCAATGATCCAAGCTCCATTGGTCAAGCCGTTTCAAGAGGTTGTATTCGAATGTTTAACCATGATGTTGAGGAGTTAGCTAGTATTATTCCAATCGGAACGACAGTTACCATTCATCCGTAAAAAACGCGCATGGAGGGGTCCACCACCACCGCCAGGGTCCCCTCCTTAAGCACCAAATGGAAGAATGAACGAAAAAAAAGAACACCAACAGTACATTTGCATGACACTGAAGGTTACCACCCCGATAATACATATATTTCCATTGTAACGACCTCATGTTAAACAATAGTATATATACTATACATAAATGTATCAATAAATTCTATGAATATAACAATTATATGTAAAATAATTGAAGTGAAAAAGCAGGTCGCTGATTTCAACTACGTCCTGCTCTCCATTTAAAGTACCTACATGCTCATTCTTTTATAATGTTAAACTATGTTTATCATTCAATGAATCGATCTACTGATGTTGATCAGCTTTTGATATCCCCACTTGATATTTCGCTAAATCAACCAAACCATTTTCTCCTACTTCAACGCCTTCTACTTCCAGTTTTATTATTTGTTCGTGATAAGACTCTTCGTTTGATAGAGAAATCTGTCCTTTTGCGTTAATGACACGATGCCATGGCAGAGAATACTTTTGACTCATGGAATGGAGAATACGCACGACTTGTCGCGCAGCTCGGTGATTTCCAGCCAGGCTCGCAACTTGGCCATAAGTCATAACCTTTCCTACTGGAATGTTTCGGAGGACCTCGATCACTTTTTCAGTAAAAGGTTGCACCTGTACACCTCCCCATTATTTTATCTAACATACTGGTTATTGCTGCATCCATGTATTCGACCTACTTTTATGGTGTGGATGACAAAAGCAGTCTAGGGTATGGTCATTTACCATTCCTACGGCTTGCATAAAAGAATAACAGATTGTGCTGCCTACAAATTTGAACCCGTCTTTTTTTAATTGTTTACTCATTCTGTCACTTATTTCGGTATGAACTGGCACTTCTTCAGCGGTTTTCCACTCATTTATAATCGTTTCTCCTTCAACAAATCTCCATATATAGTTTGAAAATGATCCGTGCTCTTCTTTTATTTGCAAAAATGCCTTTGCATTCGTTATAACACTTTGTATCTTCATCTTATGGCGTATAATCCCTACATCTTCTTGTAGTGATTGAATTTTCTCATCTGTATATTGAACAATCTTCTCGGCGTCAAACTGATCAAACACTTTGCGATAATGGTCTCTTTTTTGTAAAACTGTCCACCAACTTAGTCCAGCTTGTGCCCCTTCTAAACAGATCATTTCAAATAGAAGTCGATCATCAAATACAGGAACTCCCCACTCCTTATCATGATATTCTCTATATAGTGGCTCTTTATTTGTCACCCACGCGCATCGATGTATCATTTAAGACCAAATCCTTTTTTCTATTATATTTTCTATTATTACACATTCCTTTTATATGATAAAACAAACGTTTTTTAATCCGCTAATAAACTGATTATACACCTTCCTTATTAACATTTCTTCTAGCATGGTAAATTCGCCTATTTATTGGATAGGATTGCAAGATACAGTAAAACCATTTAAATCCAAAGCATTTATCGAGACTGAACTGAATAAGAATGGTAACATGGTTACTTAAAAGCATGAAAAATAGGCACAACTCCTTTGATAACAGGAGTGTGCCTATTCACTTCATTTATGTTTGAGTATTATTGTTTGTCTTTTAAATTCAACTTCTCTTTTACGTCCTTGTTAACTAGGTACGTAGGGAAATATCCAGATAACACATCAGCGACATTTTCTGCTGTTTTTCGCTTTAACTCATCTTGAGCTTCAACTGAATAGAAGGCCGCATGCGGATTAATAATGACATTATCCATTTTTAGTAGTGGGTTATTTGGGTCAATTGGCTCGACCTCTAATACATCTAATCCTGCTCCTGCGATTTTTCCTTCTTGTAGAGCCTTGATCATTGCCTCTTCGTCAATAACTGGTCCTCGTGCCGTATTGATAATAAATGCTTCTTTTTTCATTGTATCAAACTGTTCATGACTAATAATTTTTTCTGTGTGCTCATTTAATGGAAGATGAACAGAAATATAGTCTGATCGTTCACAAAGCTCGTCCAAACTTACAAGCTCGGTGCTGAATTCTTTCGCAACAGATTCAGGTACGAACGGATCGTAGGCAATGACGTTAACCCCAAATGCTTGTGCCTTTCTCGCCAATGTTTTTGGAATGTTGCCAAATCCTAAAAGACCTAGTGTACGCCCTCTTAACCGGTTGATAGGCACTGCCACTTTGAAATCCCAATCTCCGCCTTTAACTGTGTTATTTAACAATGTTACTTTACGTACACTTGATAGAAGGAGTGCCATAGCATGATCAGACACTTCATCTAAGCAATAATCGGTAACATTACCTACAACGATTCCTTTTTCCGTAGCAGCATCAATATCGATCGTGTTAAAACCAACACCATAACGAGAAATGACTTTACAGTTTTCAAGCTTCTCAATTACGTTTCGTGAAATTGGAGCATATTGATTGATCAATGCATCTGCATCTTTACAAGCAGCAATAACATCTTCTTCTGTTTTACATTGCTCTAACGTCAATTCAATACCTAGCTTATTCAATACTTCTTCTTCAGGTACGAACGAATCGTACTCATAATCTGTAACAACAACTTTAAATTTACTCATTTTTTAGCACTCCTCTGTAATTAAATGTATTAGTCCCTTACCTTTTTACATCTCGTTCAGTTGATGATGGGGTCATAAATTGTTCAACGGATTGGTAAGTGGGTAACCCTTCAAAATCACCTTTCATCCTAACAACCATTGCCCCAATCGCATTTGCTCGTTTCACGACTTGTTGTAATGACTCTTGACGTAAGATGCCACTGATTACACCAGCAGCAAAGCCGTCTCCAGCTCCAACTGGGTCAACGACTTGTTCGACCGGGAATCCTTCAACATACGCTTTTTCATCACTCGTATGCACATACGCCCCTTGACTACCAAGCTTGATAATGATCGTTTTGTCTCCAGTAACATCTAGGGTAGCAGCCACATCCTCTACCTCATTTTTCCCTGTCATAAATTGTCCTTCATCTAATCCTGGTAAAATGACATCAGCATGAGAAGCAATTTCTCCTAATATTTTTTTTGCTTTCTCTTCTGTCCAAAGCTTAAATCGCACATTAGGGTCAAATACAATCATGACACCATTTTCTTTTGCGACATTAACCGCTTTCATTATCGTTTCATAGCATGAATCACTTAATGCTGCGGTAATACCTGTTAGGTGTAATATTTTTGCATTAGCAACCGAATCTTCATCTAAGTCATTGGGGTTAATGATACTTGCAGCAGACCCTTTTCGATAATAATAGACATTCATATCTTCAGGTGACAGCTGTTCTTTAAAAATTAAACCTGTAGATGCTTGGGTTGTGAACAGACATGTTGAGGTGTCAACACCTTCCCCACGTATGACCTTATGAATGTACCTTCCGAATGGGTCGTCACCCAGTTTACTAAACCAACGCACAGAATGGCCAAGTCTCGCTAACCCAATCGCTACATTTGATTCAGCCCCTCCAACTCGTTTCGGAAATTCATTTACATATTCTAATGGAAGCATTTGTTCCGGTTGAAAAAGGACCATCGTTTCACCAAATGTAAATACATCATTTTTTGTCATCATCTACACCCCTTTCTTGTTACAATTAGGTTGTAAAACTTGAATTCAGCATCGATTACTTTTTTTCTAAAACATGAGTACCCTCATTTTCAGCAACTATGACTTTGTCTGTCATACCGATGAACAACCCAGTTTCAACGACACCGAGTAATTGTTTGAGCTCGTAATGAAGAGCGGTTGGATCTGAAATTGTTTTAAAGTCACAATCTAGAATATAATTTCCATTATTTGAAACGAAGGTGTTGCCACCCTTCTTCCTTAATACAGGCTCACAACCGAGATTAGCTATTTTTCGTACTGTATTTTCCCACCCGAACTGAACAACCTCAACAGGTAAAGGGAAAGCTCCAAGTTTTTCCACTAACTTGCTATTATCAACAACGATGATCAATTCTTTTGCTGCATCGTTCACTAACTTTTCTCTTAGGAGCGAGCCACCTCCACCTTTTGAGAGGTTAAAATCAGGGTCAACTTCATCGGCACCATCGATCGCGACATCCAACTCACTCACTTCAGAAAAGTAAACGAGTGGAATACCGAACTCTTTTGCCCAGCCTTCTGTTCGAAGAGAAGAAGGAACACCTCTTACATTCAAACCTTGCTCAATACGTTCACCTAATTTCTTCATCATCCAGTAAACGGTAGAACCCGAGCCCAGACCAATCGTCATACCATCTTTAATATACTCAACAGCCTTTTCTCCAACCGCTTTTTTCTTTAGATCCACATCACTTAACACCAATCGTTACCTCACCTTTCTCAAGTCGAAATAAGCATAGATTATAACGTTGTTTCTCGCTTTATTAATGTAACCGGCAACACCGTTGTTGTCTCTCCTGACAGTTCTTTGTCTTCCATTAAGCTTAATAAGGTTTGAGAAGCCTTTGTTCCTAGCGTTTCCTTATCTTGTTCAATCGTTGTTAATGGTGGATAACTGTGCTCACTAAAGTTAATGTTGTCAAACCCTACAACTTTAACATCTTGCGGAACACGTTTTTGATGGTCACGTAAAGCTTTTAATGCACCGATCGCCATCAAATCTGCACATGCAAAGATCCCATCAAATGTAACATCAGCACGAATCAGTTGCTCAATACATTCAGTTGCATAATGAACATCAAAGATGATAGGGCGCACCAAGTTTTTATCAATCTCAAAGCCGTAGGTTTTTAATGCTTCACAATAGCCCCTATGCCGTTCATTCATCGGAAAATTATCACGCCTGTTCCTGATTAGCACGATGTTTCTGCACCCTTGTCTGAGCAATTCTTCAGTTGCCATAAACCCACCTCGGAAGTTGTCTGATTCTATCACACGAACTTCCTCACTTAAGGTTTCACGACGATTAATACAGACGATCGGCAATCCATGCTTCTTTGCTTCATTTAGGACATTCATCGTTCCAGAAATGGAAATCAATCCATCAACACCTCTAGCAACAACATCACGAATTAATAGCCTCTCCTTAGCGGAATCCTCACTTGTGTTGTAAATAAAAATAGAATATCCATTAGGCACAAAAAAATTCTCTATCGCTAGTGCAATACGTGCATAATATTCATTTGTAATATCAGGGACAATGACTCCGACGGTTTTAGATTGTTTAGTTCTTAAACTTTTTGCTACAACATTTGTCTGATAATTATTTTGCCGGAGAATCTCTAAAACACGCTGTTTTGTTTCTTCAGAGTAGCCCCCACTTTCATTTAGGACTCTAGAAACCGTAGCTGTAGAAACCCCTGCCAAATTCGCTATTTCTTTTATCGTTATTGTAGCCATGATAATCCCCGCCCTTTAACGTAATCGTTTACGTAACCACGAAAAAAATATTGTTTTTTTCTTTAATTTTTAAGTTGCGTAATCGTTTACGTATTTATCATAAATGATATGTTTTCAATATGCAAGCGATTTCTGCTTCATGTTGTGTAAAACATTTTAGAGTATATTGAATTCTAACATCCTTTTTATCGAATAAATTAGCGCTAGGAATTAGTCAGGCGATACATTTTTTGTATTTTTTCATTTAAAGATTCTATTTGGACAAAACGCGCCTCTCTAAAATATTCTTTACCTTCTATATAGAAGATCAAAGCAGGTACAGTGAATACTGATAAATAGCCCGCTATCTCTTCAAGATGATCTGCATTAATAAACCCAAATTGTATTCGCGGATATTGCATAAGCACTTCCTTTACTTGTGGTAACAATGCATGGCAAACCCCACAATTTGTCCTTGATACGTATAAGAAACTAAGCGAGTGATCCTGTATAAACGTTTCAACCATTTCTAGTGATGTTAATTCAGTCAACCTCTCCACCCCCATGCGTAAAATAACGGTTTAACTATTATCACAAGATAACCCTTTCTTTGTTATAGCATGCCTACGTACACGATATACCATTCCTTTATTCGAATATTCATCTTTCGCATAATAAACCCGGATGGTTTGATTATAGACAACATCTTAAATCGAGGTGAATAACTCCATACATCGATGTGTAAAGGAATGAAGAAGAATTTCCACACAAAAAAAAAGACTACTAATTTTAGTAGCCAGCAGGATTATCAATCCAATGGAAATCTGTAACCTGAGGATTATCGATAACTTCAATTGGTAATTGTGCTTTTAAAAATTTTACAACCATTTTATGCTCAAGTATTTTCATTAGATTTAGTGGCGGAATATTATATTTCTTTACAAACTCTCGTACACTGTATGCCAAGGTTGGATTTGCTTTATATAGTTTCACATGTTTATTCAACCGAATCCATTCAATAAATTGTTTCATAATCTCCTCTTCAAAGTTAGCGTGTGTCTTCATTTAATCATCTCCTTCAAACATTACTAATAGAATATTAGATTTTTTCATTGTCCTAAAGTATGACCGCTGTATCACCGTTCAACTAATTCATCATGGGACTGGCTCTTGTTTTGCTCATTTTTCTGATGGATAGCCCAATATAGCTCTTCTTCTGTATATAAAGATAATTCAATGTTTGTTTTATAAGTCATCCTCATCACTCCTTTTATTGTTAATCTGATTATAAAATAAATTATAAATATTTAGATAATTATTGTTAGTTTTTATCACAAAGAAATTTTAGTTACAAATTATGAATAACTCACCGTTAAATGTTCCTACTGCAGATTGGCACTACGAAAAGGTTTACGACTAAAACATTAATTGGTTGAATAGTATGTTACAAAGAAAGAAAACAACACGGTCTGACAAGTCATCTCTACTACATTATTAATATAGGTGGTGTATAAATGAATGATCTATTGAATCGAGTGAAAGGTTGGATAAAATTTAGTGCATTTGAAAAATTGACCACCGCAGCCCCTGATGAGATCACAACCTATGTCCATGCCATGTTTTATGAAGCCAATAACAGACGAATACAACACTCGTTACCAATGAGAGATATTGGTCTTATTGAAGGTTATGATGTTCGCTGGATAACGCCATTTGATCCCTACGTGGATCCATTTGTAGATTTTGATACATTATCGTTAACCAATATTGATACAGGGTATATTTCCTCAACTAATACGTACGTTGCTCTTTTCCAATATGAAAGTGGTGAAGCTGGCGGGTTATACCTACCTGTATTAGATGAGGAAAACACTCATTTATGGAAATAGGTTAAAATCAACATATTACCTTAGAATAGCCACGATATTCAAAATCTCTCCATTACTTGTTGTAACCAGAAAATAGGTTGAAAAGAATGACTAAAGTAGTGCACGTAGAGGCTGGCACAAAAGGTTGTTTTTTTACCTTTTGTGCCAGCCTCATTCCTATGAAAAAACAACTCCCCGTTAATACTCATCAATAGGAAAATCTCACCACTTTCCAGATATACAAAGATCGATAAATTAGGTAAAAACTAAGTTGCCTTTTGGATAATTTTAGTAGATTATAAGTGTGTAAATGGTAAAAGGAGGTGTAGAGATTGCGTACAAAACGAATGACCATAGTATTTGCCATGGTATTTTTACTTGTTCCAACAATTGCTCTTGGAGCTGGGGCGCAAATTAGTGCACTGTTAGCTCCTCACATACAAATTATTAGCTCGGGTAAAAACATCGATGTATCTGACAATCCAGCCATTATGTACAATAATAGCACTTATGTACCTCTTCGTGCTATAAGTGAAGCGATTGGGTACAATGTACGGTGGGATGGCGAACGTAGCCGTGTTGAGCTAACTGAACCTGATGAAAACAATGTAATTGAAAAAGATGGTATCCGAATAAATGATTACATCGCCAAACCAAATGTGATGAAAACATTCGATATTATTAGTGGACAAAAAAATGGTGAAATTGTTTATACAATAACTGAGGAATTAGACTTTAAGGCAACGGTTACTTTCGAAGTATTAAACTATGACAATAAAGTAATGACATATGAAACGATCATCTTACAAGAAACTGAACCTGGAACATATAAACAAAGTTTTTATTCTGATTATTTTCGACTGCCGTATGATCCAGAAATAAATAATTTAGGCATATACGAAGAACAAATGGCAAGTGACTATACGTGCCAACTGAGATTGAATTAATGGCAGATAAACCACCGTTCCAATTGAAGCGGTGGTTTATAGCAATTGATTTGTTTCTGTTAATACGTCTCCTATACGACAATTTTGAATAACCAAGTCAGCATGTTGATCAAGTTCAGTTGGTTCCATATTTACAATGACTAACCTAGCTCCATTCTCTCTAGCATGTTCTGGGAACTAGTTTGCTGGGGATACTGCTAATGAGGAACCTAAAACGATAAACAAGTCCGATTTTTCAGATTCATAAGTGGCGCCATTGATAGCATGTTCCGGTAACCCTTCTCCAAACAATACAACAGAAGGTCTTATAAATCCCCCACAAGCACAATTACGTTCTCCGGTTACAAAGCAGTCATTATCATATGTCGTATCACACTTATGACAGTGACAATGCCTTAAAGAGCCGTGTAGCTCATAGATTTTTCTATTACCAGCAGCTTGGTGAAGGCCATCAACATTCTGGGTGATGATTGACTGAATAAGTCGTCTCTGCTCCCACATCGATAATATTTGATGACCTGTGTTCGGTTCCACGTCTTGTAAGTCATGAATTCTCTTTGAATAAAAGTGAATAAAACCTGATCTGTTAGTTTCCATCGCTTCGATACTAGCTAATTGTAGCGGATTGACATCCTTCCACATCCCATTTGATGCCGAACGAAAATCTGGTAACCCGCTCTCAGTTCCCATTCCTGCGCCAGTAAAAACAACGGTATGTCTAGATTCAGACAAATACGTCTTAAGTACATCAATTTTAGCTTTTATGTCCATTGAAATTCACCTCAAACCATACAATTTTTTAAAGTGCTCATCAAATTTAATTTAGTGGATATTTCCAGAATAATACAACTTTTAAGCTTCATACAGTATATCAATCATCGAATCGACTACTCAACTTGCTTAAATTCTATAAACGTATGACATCACCTAAGCGCACATGGAAGATTTTAAGGATTACTATTTTCAAGTCAATCTGTTACATTTATTTTTGAATCTAATCATATTATTAGGGGGAAGTACGTTGAAAAAAGTTTATTATCTTTTAATACTTGTAGTATTTGTTCTTGGACTATCTGCATGTAATAATAACTCAGCAAAAGAAACATACATTGATACTTATCAAGACCTACTGGATGCTAATTCTTACGAAGTAACATCATCTTTTAGCCTTAATATTCAAGCAGACCCTATGCCGGACGACCAAGATGTGCAAATGGTCTTAGAGCTTCTTAACAACGCGGAAATAACAGCTGAATCTCGCGTTGATATGGAGCAAGGAATCTCTGAAGTTATTCTTTCTCTTCAAACAAATCAAGGTCCACTATCATTTAACCTAGATATTCCAATCCATATCGATGATAACAACGAACAACTATATATTAAAACGGACGTACTTAATGATGTGATGGAGTTATTCCCTGTCATGCCATTACCTGCGGACTTCTCATTTGAAAAAGAATTTATTGAACTAGACGTATATTCAGATTTAGATAATGAAGATCAAAAAATGCTTGAACAACAATATCGTAAAGAAATGAACTCGTTGTTTGATCAATTACCAGAAGAAAACTTCCAAGAAAATGATAATGTGTTTGAACTCAATATCGAGGGCGATCAAATCAAGCAGTTACTGGTCACTTTAATCGAATCTACTATTGAACATAGTGGCGAAATCCTTGATCCAGCAGATAAACAAGAGTTGGAACATGTCATAGAACAAATTACTTTTACAACATTTACGATCCAGTCTAAAATTGAAAATGGTCAATTGCAAAATGAAAAAGTTTCATTCGGGCTTGAAGCTGAAGAAGGTCATGAAAAAGTCAACATCGACATTTCTGTCATTAATAGCTATTCAAAAATTAATGAAGCGATCGATTTTGCATTAGAACCAACAGAAGAAAACACAATGACTCAACGAGAGCTGGAACAACTAATTAGCGAAATGATGATGGAAATGATGTTCCATCCGTATTAAAATATCGATTAGGAGTTGCCTAACTGGGCAGCTCTTTTATTATGTAATCAAGCATGTGTTAATTACATTCCATAATCCGTTCCACTAACTCTATAACACATATTCAATTAATTCATTGTGTTTTTTGATTTCGTCTTGTCACCTTCCCACGTTACATAAGTAAATACTTATAAAAGGCTGGAAATTCTCTAACTATCGAATAGAAATCCCTAACTTCAAATATTTCAGCATGTGCTCCTCTTACTTCTTTAAATCCTTGCTTTTCAAATGCTAGCTTAGTCCTAGATATATGAAAGTATTGTGTGATAACCGTAACTGACCGTACATCTAAATTCCCCATGATCCTCCGAGCATTTTCTGCTGTCATCGTTGTGTTATACCCATTGCTATCTGTAAAAATCGAATCACCCGAAACACCATGTCCTACTAAGTACTCTTCCATAACCTCTGCTTCATCATAACCCTCAACACCGAGACCTCCACTAACGATGATAAAATCCAAATAACCGTCTTCATAAAGCTCAATGGCCTTATCCAATCTTGCTTGCAGTCGCTCTGAAGGGTGACCATCTCGTTCTACTTTATTTCCTAACACAACTCCAACCTCTGTTTTTTCTAATTCATCATTTAGACCATCAATAATGACCGCGGCTGTATGAATGACAAACCAAATACTAAAACAAAGGAATACCATTACAACAAACCTTAGCAATCGTTTTCCTCTAGTCGTCATATAATCCCTGCCTCATAAATAATTGTTTTTTCTACAGTATCATAGGTTGTATAATTTGGGTATTTATGGTGTTCTAATTATTTTATTTTCTTATTATGATAAATATATAACTATTACGGTACGTGAAATTTTTAGAGGTGATACCTTATACGCTCAATTAATACCCCTTATCACAAAATGACCTGCCACACGTTTACTCGCAAATGCGATAAAATGGATAGCGCGACTAAATATAAGCACCTGCGCTGAATGGTAGGCACCAATCAACGCAGGTGTAGTAGCGGCTATTAAAGCTTGAATGATTTATTGATGTTTGAAGTTAGGAGTTCGTTTCTCAATAAAAGCGCTGACTCCTTCCCTGACATCTTCAGTATTAAAAACGTCCACAAATAAATCCGACTCATGATCAATCGCTTGCTCAAACGATTTTTCCATACCTTCATTTACTGCTTGCTTAATCCTACTTAATGCTTGCAAAGAATAGCCTGCCATCTTCTCGGCTAATGAACGAGCTGCTCCCATCCCTTCACCAGTTGGAGCTACTTGGTTGACTAAACCAATTTGGCGTGCTTCTTCTGCTGAAATGGGATCACCGCTAAACATTAACTCTTTTGCTTTTGCTTCGCCAATGAGTCTTGGTAACCGTTGGGTTCCTCCGCCACCAGGGAATAAACCGAGCTTAACTTCTGGTAACCCTATTTGTACATGTTCTTCTGCGATACGGATATCACAGGTTAAAGCAAGCTCACAACCACCACCTAATGCCATCCCATTTAACATTGCAATCGTAGGCTTCGGTATCTCATCGATTAGATTTAACACGCGATGTGATTCCATATTTAATGTCTTAAACTCGTCATCACTCATGTCGACCCATTGTGGGAATTCTTTAATATCAGCACCTGCCATAAATGCTCGGTTTCCTGCTCCCGTTAAAATAACTGCGATCACGTTGGGATCTTCAGCAATCCCTGTAAATGCTTCCCCTAATTCTTTTGTAACTTGAACACTTAGCACATTCATCGGTGGATTATCGATTGTTACCGTCGCTATTCCGCGTTCAATTTCTACATGGACTAATTTTTCCATTTGCTTTCCTCCCTATCATTATATAGATTTAGTCATCAACTAAAAGAATAGACTTACTTCGGCTGCATACGAATGGCTCCATCAAGTCGAATCGTTTCGCCATTTAACAATGGGTTTTCGATAATACTCTTTGCTAGCATTGCATACTCCGATGGAAAACCTAAGCGAGGTGGGAATGGTACCATTTTTCCTAATGCGTCACGAGCTTTATCCGGTAATGAGTTAAATAACGGAGTCTCAATTAAACCTGGTGCAATCGTCATTACACGGATACCGTGCCGTGCAAACTCTCGTGCAATTGGTAATGTCATACCGACGACCCCACCTTTTGATGCACTATATGCAGATTGTCCGATTTGTCCATCAAACGCCGCCACCGATGCCGTATTAATAATAACCCCTCTTTCGTCTTCATGATTAGGAGTATTAGAAATCATCCGTTGGGCTGCTAGACGAATCACATTAAACGTGCCTACCAAATTGACTTGAATGATTTTATTAAAATTACTTAAATCATGGACGCCTTCTCGTCCTACCACTTTTTCCGCTGGTCCAATCCCAGCACAATTTACCACCGTGTTAAATGAACCAAATTTTTCAATCGTTTCGTTCAATGCAGCAGTAACCTCTTCTTCACTTGTCACATCAGTCTTTACAAAAAGAACATTCTCAGAACCTAACCGTTCTACAACGGCTGCCCCCAATTCTTCAGATAAATCAAAGATTGCAGCTTTCCCACCACTTTCTACAATATTCGTTACCGTTGCTTCACCTAATCCAGAAGCTCCTCCTGTCACTACAGCAATACTTTCGTTTACTTTCATCAATCCTCATCCTTTCTACTTATTATTTAAAATTAGGAATCAATTCGTTCAATAATCGTTGCATTAGCCATACCATTGCCTTCACAAATCGCTTGAATTCCGAAACGCCCTCCAGTTCGCTCGAGCTCGCTCATTAGCGTCATCATCACACGGGCTCCACTAGCACCTAAAGGGTGACCAAGTGCAATCGCTCCTCCATTTGGGTTAAGTTTCTGCGGATCTGCTTGTAGCTCTTCTAACCAGCACATCGGTACGGATGCAAATGCTTCATTCACTTCATATACATCCATATCAGCCAACGTTAGCCCTGCTCTCTCTAATACATGTTTTGTAGCATCAATTGGACCTGTAAGCATTAACGTCGGATCTGAACCAACAACCGAACGTGCTATGACTTTAAATCGTGGCTTCAATCCTAATTGTTGTGCTTTTTCTCTTGACATCAGAAGAAGAGCCCCAGCACCATCACTCATTTGACTTGCATTCCCTGCATGGATCACGCCATCATTTTTAAAAACCGGTTGAAGCGTGCTTAGCTTTTCAATTGTTGTCCCTCTTCGTGGTCCTTCATCTTGAGTAATGACCGCTTTACTACCATCCTCTAAGGTGACTTCATACGGCATAATTTCATGATCAAAGCGCCCTTCATTTTGCGCTTGAATCGCCTTTTCGTGACTCTTAAGCGAGAATTCATCCAATTGTCCCCGTGAAAACTCCCATTTTTCTGCGATCCGCTCGGCTGATAACCCTTGATGGATAATCTCATAGCGACTTGTTAACTCTTCGCTCCAATCTGATTGTTTTCTAGTTGAAAACATAGGAACACGTGACATGCTTTCAACCCCACCGGCAATCACAACATCCATGTCACCACTCAAAATGGCTTGAGCAGCAAAGTGAACGGCTTGTTGACCAGACCCACATTGGCGATCAATCGTTGTACCCGGTACACGAATTGGAAAATCTGCCATCAATGCCGCCGTACGCGCAATATTAAGTCCTTGCTCCTCAGTTTGTGACACACAACCAAGGATGACATCCTCTATTAACTCTGACGAGATTCCTGTACGTTTTACCAATTCTCTTAACACATTTGCTGCCATATCATCTGGTCGTACCGTACTCATTACCCCTTTCCTTCTTCCTACAGGAGTTCTTACAGCATCAACAATAACCACTTCACGCATAACCTTCCTCCTAACCCGTATTTGGTTGCTTGAGCTTCACCATTCTCATTGTTAACATTATACTAAACACAAAATTTAAAATATTCAATTAATTTTAGTTGCAAACACCCTTGATAGATGTTAACCACTGTCTAAAATTTTATATTGTTTTTAACTATACTAACTGAGAATCTATTGATTCATAAGCAGCATTCATCAGGTTTTGAATCGCCAAGTCTAACGTCTCAAATCTTGAATCTTGTACATGCCCTTTCTTCCATCGATAATAAATTTGCTGTAAAATAACAGCTGTTTTGAAATAAGCGAGTACCAAGTAGAAGTTAAAATTTGAGAGATCTCTCCCACTTTTTCTAGCATAACGTTCAATAAATTGTTTACGACTAATAAAACCACCAAGAGTTGTTACTGAATTGATCGCGGTAAAAGGATCATTTTCATCTTTCCAATAACTAATGGCAGCGCCAAGATCAGTAAGTGGATCGCCAATTGTACATAACTCCCAATCAAACAAACCAATGATTTCACCTGGCTCATCATATGAAAACATCATATTATTTATCTTAAAATCGTTATGAACAATCGTTGGACTAGAAGGAATAGGAATATTTGAGAGTAACCATTTCTCTAGTTTTGGATAAACTTCAATTTCACCAACCACAAATTGTCGATAACGTTTGATCCAATTATGAACTTGCCTTTCCAAATAACCGTCTGGTTTCCCCATATTCTCTAAGCCGATGTTCTTATAATCAATATTATGAAGGTCTACTAAAGTGTCTACCACCGATTCTGAGATACGAATTCTAGTATTAGGAGCTCGATCATAGTCATCTGGAATCGTATCATCTAAAACCACTCCTGTCTTTTTCTCCATCACATAAAAATGTTTATCCATAATCGATTGATCATCAGCGTATAAGTATGGTTTTGGAGCAATTGAAAATACGGGATTGATTTTTTCTAATAAACGAAACTCTCTGTGGACATCATGAGCTTTTGCTGGGATTTCACCAAACGGTGGGCGCCTCAACACAGCTTCCCAGTCTCCAATTTTCAATAAAAAAGTTAAGTTAGAATAACCTTCTGTAAATTGCTTAACTACCATTTGTTGATCTTCAAGTCCTTGTATGTTTGAACGCAGGTATTGTTCGAAACGCATCCAATTAATTTCATTTTCAGCTTGCTTAGAGACTTCCCTCTCTTGTTTTAACATTCCAGCCCTCCTAGACAAATGAAATGAAAGTCAACGTTCTACCGAGCGAGTCATGATGCGAGATCCATTTATTCAATTAACCATTTGGTATCTTGAAATTTCACTAGTAACGATGTAGACCGCCCAAACACGGTTGACAAAACCAAACCTATCTGCATCGTAACATTACTTACCGCTTAATTGACTCTCTCCCTCGTTGGTTGATAGGGAGGACCTCTCTTTTTTCATTTAGATAAGGAAGGACCTCAAATATCCCTCTTTGAGAGGACAGGTGTACATCTTTTTCATAACCATAATCCATGAGCATTTTACCTATAGATGTCTCTTGGAGAATATGTCTATGGTTATGTTTTTCAAAGCTATAATATCCAAGCGCAACTTTTGCTGCGTCTGAAAGGGACCATTCAACATGAGTATGTGCTAAGAATTCTTCTAGAAAGTAACCAACGCCATAGAAGTCTTCACTGTTGAATTGTTTCGATGATCCTGAACAAACGAGAATAATCGTTTCATCAGACATCGTTTCACTCAGTTTTTTTGCAGCATAAGCCCCATTTAATAGTGAAGCTACATAAACTTGTTGGGCATGAGCAGATTTACAAATAGCAACTGTCCCATTTGTTGTTGCAAGAATCACTGTTTTCCCTCTTACTTGCTCTTTCAACAAGGTAGGACTTGGCTTATTAAACCCATGAAGCACCATACCTTTATCTTCACCAATTAATACGATATCTTCTTTTTTATGTTTACTAGCTTCTACTAATGCCTCCTCCCCATCCATAACAGGGATCACTTTCTTCGCCCCATACTCGAGCAAAGAAACAATCACTGAGGTCGCTAGTAATACATCAAAAACGACAACAACTTTTCCATCAAGTTTTTCTTGATCAATTTCTTCTTTTTTCATTAAGACATGGACTTTCCCCATAGTGACACCCCATTTTATTAAAACAAATTTTCTTTTCTGCTATTTTCCTAGAAAGTTCGGATCCCTCTTTTCAAAAAATGCCCTCACCCCTTCGTCATGATCTTCCGTCGAAAAGGCAACCGATTGCACAAGTGCCTCCTCTCGCAACATTTGTTCAAGTGAGGATTCAAAACTACGGTTTAACATAAACTTTGCAAGCCCAATGGCCTGGGTAGCTTTTGTTCCTAATGATGTTGCTAGTTCTTCAGCTTTAGTGATAAGTTCTTGATTTTGAACGATATCTAACACAATACCATATTTTTTTGCCTCTTTAGCGCTAATCGTACGTCCAGAAAACACCAACTCTTTCGCTCGTGCCATTCCAACCATTCTCGGTAAATGATAGAGTCCACCTAAATCTGGTATTAATCCTATTTTATTAAAGACCATCGCAAAAGATGATTGTTCAGTTGCAATCACGAAATCACATGCGAGCGCCAGACTAAAACCGGCACCAACCGCATAGCCATTAACAGCTGCAATGACTGGCTTTTCCAACTGTGCGAGGTCTGTAATGAGTGGCAACCCAAACTTCATATAATCTCTTCCAACCGATGCATTGTCATAGCCTTTAGGAAAGCTAGTAATATCACCTCCTGCACAGAATCCTTTACCATTTCCTGTTATAATCACTGCACGAATAGCTGAGTTACTTTTCACCTCTTGAAGTGCATCTCGCAATCCAGCAATGATTTCATTTGATAGTACATTTAACTTTTCCGGTCGATTCAATGTAATCTTGGCTACGCCTTCGTTTACATGTAGCAGCACTGCTTCTGACATACCCATCAACCCCTACACTTATAATCGCTAACCATTATACTAGAACCTCTCTGTGCTTTCTTTCTAGTTATCATTACAACCTTCATGCTGATTAGCTGCAAATCACCACTTTTACTAACTTCACAATCTACGACATTCATAATTTTCTTAATATTATGAATAATATTCACACCCTATTATCACCTGAAAAACAACTGAAGTCAAATGCTGACCATTGAAAACAACAAAGCTGAACTTGCCACACTCATCAATCTAGTATCAGAGGGTTGGAGAAAAACACTTGTTCACTTGTCTCTTACACTTCCTACAAATTCATATTCTTAGCAATGATAGTTTTCATGATTTCATTTGTTCCTGCATAAATGGACGTCACAGCAATATCTCGGTATCGTCTTGCGATCTCATACTCTTCCATGTATCCATAACCACCATGTAATTGCATACACTCTGTAGCTACTTTTTTAGCTAAATCTGTCACCCACCATTTTGCCATCGATACTTCTGTAACGACATCCTCATTCTTCACATGTTTCTTAATTAAGGTGTCGACATAAGTTCTGCCAATAGATATTTCAGTCGCCATTTCTGCTAATTTAAATTGAGTGTTCTGAAATTTACTAATGGAGTGGCCAAATGCTTTTCGTTGCCCCGTATACTCCTTTGTTAGCTCTAGCATTCTCTCAGCAGCAACAATGGCATTAATCGCAACAATTAACCGCTCTTGCTGTAACTTTTCCATTAAATAATAAAATCCGTGACCTTCTTTCCCTAGCAAATGACCTCTATCCACTCGTACATCTTCAAAGATCAATTCACAAGTATCATTTGCATGCTGACCAACTTTATTTAACTTCTTTCCCTTCGAAAACCCTTGTGTTCCAGCTTCTATGACAAAAAGACTAATGCCTTTATATGCGGGTTCTGCATCTGGATCTGTTTTACAAGCAACAACGACGATATCAGCGGAATGTCCATTTGTTATAAATGACTTTTCCCCATTAATTATAAAGTGGTCTCCATCTTTATCAGCCACGGTACGAATGTTTGATAAATCAGAGCCAGCTCCAGGTTCTGTCATCGCTATCGCTGTGATTGCTTTTCCACTCGTACTCGGAGTGATCCAACGCTGTTTTTGTACCTCACTTCCGAACGAATCAATATAAGGAATAACAATATCATTATGAAGTCCAATACCTGACATACCTGTTCCCACTTTTTCCATCTCTTCATTAATAATTACTGAATACAAAAAGTCTGCATTGAAGCCCCCATATTTTTCATCTGTCCATGGGCACAAATAGCCTTGTTCACCCAACTTCTTCCAAAAGGTTCGCGGAATACACTTCTCTTCTTCCCATGTTTTAAAAAAAGGGACCGCTTCTTTCTCCAAGAACTTTCTTAACGATGTACGAAAAATTTCGTGGTCTTTTCCAAATATAATATTCTCCAATTATATTCACCTACTTCTTATTCATATCTTTATATCCTTTTTGCAAACCCTATTGTCGTAGCTATCATCCCGAAATTAAATTAGAATTAGGTAAAAGAGATTATGACCTCTAAACTACCTTAGGTCTATCTTCCTAATATAGTTCAGGGCTCCCCCTTCAACAGACCCCTTCATGTGTATGTGATGTCACAATGATTTATTCAATCTAGTTTCAATACATTGCTAGAGGAGCACCTAGTCATTCTCACAGTGGCAAAACATGTAAACAATAGTTAGATTAGTTAAATAAGAATGTACTAAGCCAAGGGACATATAACAACACAAGTGTAGCAATCAACATACCGATTAAATATGGAAATGAGCCTCGAACGACGACTCCCATATTCTCTTTAAAATGCCCACTAATTGCATAAAGACTCGAACCAATCGGCGGTGTGATTTGTCCGATCATTAAAGTAGCAACAGCAACCATTGCAAAGTGGATCGGATCATACCCCAATGTCAGGACCGTCGGATATAAAACTGGCAATGTAATATACAAAATGGGTATCGCATCCAAAAACATTCCAAAGAGCAAAAAGATTAAAATAATAACTAACATTATCATCCAGTCTGCCATATCAATATTTAATGCCACTTCAGTTATTGTTTGCGGAACTTGTAGATACGTAATCGCTGTAGTAAATAGTTGAGCTCCACCTAATAAAATGTAAATAATCGAGGTTGTAACCATTGTACTAATTAAACTCTTTTTAAAATTTTCAGCCGTACAATCTTTTCGATTAAATAAGAAGCTAATAAGTAACACGTAAACAATCGCAATTGCCGCTGCTTCAGTAGGGGTAAAAATTCCGCCGTAAATTCCTCCCAGTATTAAAAATGGCATTAACAACGATGGAACTGCACCAATAAATGATCGACTCGTTTCCGACAAACTACTTCGCTTCGGTTTTTCGGTTGTATTTTTAAAGCTCACTATAATAGCTACAATAATCAACACAACAGCCACAAAAATGCCAGGAACAATACCAGCAATAAAAAGTTTTCCGGGATCTAGTTGTGTTGAAGCAGCAAACAAAATCATGAAAATACTTGGTGGAATCATTTGACCTAAAGTCCCTGACGCTGCAATGACACCATAACTATTCTCTTTTGAATGACCCATCGCTATCATTTGTGGAATAGCCATCGAGCCTACGGCAACAACAGTCGCTACTGATGAACCAGATAGTGCTCCAAAAATGGCTGCGGTAGCTACCACTGCTGCCGGCATCCCCCCTGGAAGGTGACCGACAAGATCTTTGATAAACGTAAACAGTTTACTAGCCGGTCCCATAAATGTCATCAAATTGCCGGCTAATAAAAAGTAAGGTACGGCCAGTAAAATCCACTGATCAGTAGAAGTAAAAAACTGCGAGGCAATACTTTCTAAGGGCAAGCCCATATGAACAAATACCCAATACCCACCACTTGCAGCTAGAGCTAACCAGATTGGAGCTCCTATGATTAATAACAACAACAAAATTAAAAAACCGACCAGTAACATCCATTCTCCCCCCTCTTATTTCAGCTAAACGAAATTATGCCTCTATGCCCGAACGTCCGTATCCACTTCAGCCTCTTCTTTCAAATGATGACGGAGGCGACAAGCATCTAAAATGATTTGAAGTAGTGAGTAAATAGATCCGAGGAACATCCCAATCGGTATGGACAGTGTAGGAATAAACATTAGCATAGTTCCTGATGCTGTTCTAACTCCCATTTCAAGTAACGAGATAATCCAAATCGTACTGGCCCAAAAGAGAAAGACAAAAGAAGCAAATAGGAGGATACTAATGAGTAGATTGTTTATATATTTTAATTTGCCTTTTAGCAGGTCTTTTAATATACTCATTTTTAAATGTTGATTTTGCTTAATGAGCGGACCAATATAGGCGAACACACCGTAAATAATCGCATAACGGCATATTTCTTCGATCACCTGAAAGGAAAGTCCTAACATATAACGAAAAAAGACACTAAGAACTGCACCAACAACACTAATGATTAAACATACCAATGAAATGACTAATAGACTTTTGTCAAGGTATTTCGTCGACCTCTCAATCTTCTCTATATTCTCCATCCACATACCTCCTTTATGAGCCACTAGTTTAATGAAACTAGTGGTCTAGTGAATTAAACACACGTTGATAAGACTGCTGTTATTCATTAATCGTAGAAAGAACATCGATCAAATCCCCTCCACCTTCAACTTCATTTTCAAACACTTCCCATGCTGATCTTGATACTTCTTTCATCTTGTTAATCTCTTCTTCTGTTGGATAATAGAATTCAACTCCCATTTCATTTTCTAACTTTGGTAATGTCTCAGCTAACTCCTCATTAATAGTCTCTAATACATATTGCTCATAATCTTCGCCAACCTGAACTAATATATCTTGTAAGTCACTTGGCAAAGATTCAAACGTATCTTGCGAGATTAACACGGGTGTTACAGAATTAAATAATGGAGCAACAATATACGTATCTACTGGGAACTTCACATCATATACGTACATTGGTGTTGATAAAGCCCCGTCGACAACGCCTTGTTGTAAGGCAGTGATTGCTTCAGCACCAGCCACTGTAATGCTACTAGCACCAAGAGCTTCAACCGTTTCTGGGGTAATGATCCCTCCAGGTGTCCTTACTCTTAAACCTTCAACACTATCAATATCATTTATCGAATGATTATTCGTAAATAACGAACCAAAGGTATCAATATAAGCAAATCCTAATACTTTTACCCCTTTATCTTCCATCCTATCTGCAATTTTTCGGCCACCATCTTCATGTTGATTGAAAGCTGTTCTGTTCTCTAAAAAGACAGATGGGTCGTCGACTTCGTAGTCAAATAAAAATGGAAGTTCAAAAAAGTTCCATATTGGATCAAAACTAGTAAGAATAGGAGAGGTAGAGTGCACCATATCAATTTGTCCTTGCACTAAAGCAGGTACTTCTTCGGTTGCTGGCATTAACTGTCCATTTGGATAAATATCAATGGAAAGCCTACCTTCGCTTCTCTCTTGCACTTGCTCATCAAACCACTCCATAAATGTATGCATATAATGGGTCGAAGAAAATCCGTGAGCTAATCTAAGGACATATTCTTCAGAATCCTCAGAAGAACTCGCACCATCATTCGTTTCAGCAACCGAACCACTTGAATCACTACACGCGATTAAAAATATAAGCGCTATCAAGGCTAGAAAAAGGCCAAAATCTACTTTTTTCAATCTCATCTCTTTTCCCTCCTTTTTGTTTAACACTCTTGAACTCTCAAACCTTTAACTATCGGCATTTATTAACGTTGAACCTTATATCCTATTCGTTCACGATCCCACGTATCATTCGTAATACCATCTTCACGAAGTTTATACTTTTCAATTCGTTGCGATGTATTTTTCGGTAACTCATTAACAAATCGTACATAACGTGGAACAGCGAAGTAAGCCATCCGACTTTGACAAAAATCAAGGAGCTCTTTAGGACTTAGCTGTTCTCCTTTTCGTGATACAACAACGGCAAGTACTTCCTCTTCTGACAACTCTGAAGGGACTCCAATAATGGCTGTTTCAAACACTTTTGGATGCTCATTAATGACACGTTCAACTTCATAAGATGAGATATTTTCTCCCCTTCGACGAACAACATCTTTCTTTCGATCGATGAAATAAAAATAACCTTCCTCATCCATCTTTCCACGGTCACCAGTATGAAACCATAAATCTTTCCAAGCTTTCACTGTTGCCTCTGGCATACCGTAATAGCCATCAAATAAAATGTTAGGTTCTTTCGGTCTGACAACGATCTCACCAGCTTCACCGGGAGGGCAAGGATAACCATCGTCATCATGAATTTGAACATCATACGTTGAAACGGCTTTACCACATGAGCCCTTCTTAAATGTCTCAGCTCGATTGATCATCGCTAAGCCAATTTCTGTCGAACCATAGGCTTCAGTGATTTTGACTTTAAACCTCTCTTGAAATTCATCATAAATTTCAAGTGGAGCTGGTGCCCCTTGCACCATGCGTACAGGGTTATTGGCGTCATCTGGTCTTTCCGGTTGCTTCATTAAAATGGTTAGAAGAGAACCCATATAATTAAATGTCGTGATTTGTTCTCTACGGCATATATCCCAAAATTTCGAAGCTGAAAATCGCTCGTGCATAACTACATCACTATCTGCAAGTAATGCCGGGAGGATCGTTGCATATCGAGCATTGACATGAAACAGCGGAAAAACTGTGAATAAACGATCATTAGGACTATACTTCATCAGATCACAACATGTAAAAGCTAGATTAAAATTCGCTCGATGACTGAGAATCGCTCCCTTTGAAGGTCCAGTCGTTCCGGATGTAAAGAGAATTAGTGACGGATCACTCGGCTTTATTTCAACATTTATTTCTTGATCAGAAGCAACTGAAAGTAACTCCTCAAACGAATACCATTTCACTTGATTAGAAGAGCGTTCCTCATGATGACCGACTACTATAATATGTCGAAGAGAAGATAACTCACCGATAACTTCCTTCACTCGATCAACCCATTGGGCGTCAATAACAATCGCCTGACATTTCGCTTGATTAAGAATGTGTACTAAGAGGTCACCGCGAAAGGCAACGTTAATGGGTACTTCTATAACACCAACTCTAGCTAAACCTAGCCAAGTCGCTAGAAACTCAGGGCTATTAGGAAGCATCACCGCGCAACTATCGCCTTTTTTTAATCCGAGTGATGAGATCACATTTGCGATCTTATTTCCTTGACTGTAAAATTGACCATATGTTAAATCATAATCTTCAAATCGAATAAACCTTGTATTTGGTTTTAGGTTTGCTCTATATTCCACTACGTTCCCAAATGTTTGTACGCCACTGTACAAAATCGTCCATCCTCCTTTTTAAAACAAATATTTGGTTGAATAAGTAAAATATAAAATCTATATCGTCAATCAGTAACGCTCTCTTCCTAGGATAAGTGTCGTATGACTAGACATAATTCCACCTTGACCATGGACGAGTGCCGTCTCAGCTTTAGGTACTTGGCGCTTACCAGCCTGATGACGAAGCTGCTTCACCGATTCTGTTAAGGCAAACATTGAACCTGGATGTCCTGGATGACAATGAGACAATAATCCACCATGTGTATTTATAGGCAGAGACCCACCAATCTCAATCGCACCACTTTCAGCAAATTCGCCACCTTCACCCTTTTTGCAAAAACCAAGGTCTTCCAACTCGATAATAACCGTCGGTGTAAAACAATCATATAGTTGTGCAAGGTCAATATCCTCCGGACCTAGTCCTGACATTTCGTAGGCACGTCTTCCAGATTCTACTGCTGCAGAAGTGGTGAGACTGTGTGCCTGACTAACATGTTCGTGATGATGACCTTCCCCAACACCTAACACGTAAATAGGAGTATTAGAGAATTCAGATACTTTATCGGCCGATGTCAGCAAAACAGCAGATCCGCCATCCGACATTAAGGAGCAATCCAACATATGCAATGGATCAGCGATTCGTTTTGATTGTAAGACATCTTCAATCGTAATTCTCTCACGCATTTGAGCACTAGGATTCAATGATGCATGTTTACGAGCGGCAACAGCTACTGCGGCAAATTGTTCTTCTGTGGTCCCATATTGTTCCATATGCGCTTTCGCTAGTAATGCATATAGCGCAGGTACGGTTGGGCCATAAGGTGTTTCAAACTGAGAATGTCCAGTCGAAGCAAGTAATGTCATCGCCTGATCACGTGCTAACCCCGTCCGTAAGCTATCAGCCATCGTGATTAATACGTTGTCACAAACACCATTTGAGATCGCAGTTGCTGCATGGTGAAGAGCTGAAAACGTAGTGCTTCCACCGGTGGCCACACTCATACAATAACGAGGTGTGAGTTGCATATACTCTGCAATCGCTTCTGCATGGTACATGTATGGCTCCGTCATTGAATTACATGTAATAAGACCATCAACTTGATCTGTTGATACCCCCGCATCATCTAAGCAACGTAGTGCAGCTTCAACGCAAAGCGTTGTCGCACTCTTATCAGGAATAACGCCAACATCGGTGTCTGCAGCGCCAACAATGGCTACCTTCCCGCGTAATGACTCCATAAAACAACCTCCAATTCTAGGTAATCTTTGATCGTATCATCTGTTTATATGTTCTTTTATTATCGTCCTACTTTTATAGACACATTTTGTGAGTCCTTCCTAATGACACGACTATTTGTTTTATAATCTTGCTCTTGATCGTTAAAATAATATTCACTTTATTTATGTCTTTTCTTTCAAGATATAGGTAGGATTGGAGAGAAGTCATTTGTGCCCCTCTCTAGCGACATACATTAACCACGCACCTTATACCCTTCCTGTTCACGATCCCATGTATCTTGGGTAACACCTTCTTTTCTTAACTTATATTTTTCAACCCTTAATGAAGTATTCTTTGGCAATTGCTCCATGTAGCGAATATAACGTGGAATAGCGAAATCAGCCATACGTGTCTGACAGAAGTCTAGTAACTCAACCTCATTGAGATTTACCCCATCTTTCAAAGTGATGATAGCCATAACTTCTTCCTCTGATAGTTCAGATGGGACACCAATCACTGCTGATTCTTTTACCTTTGGGTGCTCATTAATAACTCTCTCGACTTCATAGGAAGAAATATTCTCTCCTTTTCGTCTGACCGCGTCTTTTTGTCGATCGAGAAAATAAAAATAGCCATCCTCATCCATACGTCCACGATCACCCGTATGAAACCATAAGTTTTGCCATGCTTCAACGGTCTTATCAGGCATACCATAATAGCCACTAAACATAATTCCCGGCTCTTTTGGCCGTACAACAATTTCTCCGGCTTTCCCAGGTCGACATGGCTGATCGTTTTCATCATGAATCTCAACTTCATAGATTGGTACAGGCTTCCCACATGATCCTAACCGAAATGAATCAGCCCGGTTATAAATCGCTGTTCCCAGTTCCGTTGATCCATAGACTTCAGAAATCTCCACCTGAAACCGCTTTCTAAAATCATCATAGATCTCGACAGGTGTTGGCGCGCCATATGCCTTCCTTACTGGGTTATTTGCATCATTAGGTCGCTCTGGCTGCTTCATGAGGATCGTCAGCATCGAGCCCATAAAATTGAAGGACGTAATGTTTTCGGATCGGCAAATTTCCCAGAACCTAGATGCGGAAAATTTTTGGTGCATCACAACATCACAATCTGCCATTAAAGCTGTTAGGATCGTAGTATAACGCGCATTAATATGAAACAATGGAAAGACTGTATAAAGACGATCTTCAGGTCGGTAGTCCATCAGGTCACAAGCTGTTTTTGCTAGACTAAAATTTGCATTGTGACTAAGAATGACCCCTTTAGAAGGGCCAGTTGTTCCAGAAGTAAAAAGGATCAACGATGTATCTTGCGGTTGGATTTCAACATCAACCGGTGTATCACTAGCTTCCTCCATAAGTGCTTCATAGGAATATCCACGGAACCGATCGGCTACTGTTAAACCATCATTTCCAACGACAATGACATGACGCAGATATTGAAGCTCATCAGCCAAAGCGTTAATACGATCGGCCCATTGATCGGAAATAACGAGAGCCTTACACTTAGCTTTATTGAGGATGTAAGCTAAAACGTCTCCTCGCAGGGATGTATTTATTGGCACTTCGATAACACCGAGCCTGGCAAGACCAAGCCAGCTCGTAAGAAATTCAGAACTGTTGGCAAGCATAACTGCACAACTGTCACCTTTTGAAAGTCCAATCCTAGCTATGACATTAGCAAACTTATTACCGTTACTATGATATTCTTGATAGGTTAGGTCCTCATTTTCAAAACGGATAAATCTTTCAGCCGGCTTTTGTTTAGCACGATACTCCACAATTTTTCCAAATGTTTTTTCTCCTCTATACACTTTGCTCCCTCCTAAAGGGTAAAGAATCTTTTTATCATTGGAAAATGTTCAACACAAAAATCTTACAATAACCTTTCAATATCATGCTCTAACTCTTCTGGAATAACCGTTGGTTCGTAACGTTTCACTACATGACCCGTTTGGTCAACAAGAAACTTTGTAAAATTCCATCTTATTGCAGAGCCTTCTAAATAGTGTGGATAGTTTTTGACTAAGTGATGATATAACTTACTATTCTTATCTAGCTCTGTCCCATCAGGTGCTTGTTTCCGTAGATATTGATATAAAGGATGTACCTTTTCCCCATTGACATCAATTTTTTGAAAGAGAGGGAAAGTAACATTATAATTTATTGAACAATAGCTGCTAATTTCTTCATTTGTTCCTGGCTCCTGTCCTCCAAATTGGTTACATGGAAATCCTAGCACCGTAAAACCATCTTCTTTGTATTTTTTATATAAATGTTCAATACCTTCATATTGAGGGGTTAAGCCACATTTACTTGCGGTATTTACAATTAACATCACGTTTCCTCTATAGGTACCTAAACTAATTTCTTCACCATTGGTTAGGTTTGCTTTAATTGAATAAATCGTCATTTCGCTTCTCCTTTTAAGTTTTTCCGGTCTACAGTTTTTAAGAAGGAAGCATAAAAATACGCTTTACATTGCTAGCCTTTAACTATTTTCAAAGCAAAGGGAACAAAATCGTTCCCTTTTCAAAAGACGGATGAGGCGATCCTATGATCCATTTAATGTGGTGTAAAACTAGCAATTCATTTGAGATATCAGGTATTTTCTATAACCTTAAATGACTCACTCTTTTTATAATAAACGAAACTTCGGAATCGATATCTCCTCCGTCCAATCATCAAAGACCACTTCAACCTTCATACCAATTTTCACCTTTTCAGGTTCGCATTCTATGACATTACTCATCATCGTTGGCCCTTCATCGAGTTTAATTAAAGCCAGTACATACGGTACATCAGCTGCATAGGCTTTATTAGGAGCTCGACGAACGATTGTAAAACTAGAGATTTTCCCTGTACCAGAAGCGTTCACCCACTCTACATTTCTACTCATACAGTCCGTACATAACATTCTCGGGTAAAATTGATATGCACCACAATCCGAACACTGCTGAATCAACAGCTCATGATTCTTACAACCTTCCCAGTATCGTTTAGTTTCAAGCGTTGGTTTCGGAAGAGTTCTATCATTGCTCATATTATCAACTCCTACTCATTAGATTTAACAACTATAAACGATTTCTAGTTGTTAGAGACAAACCTACCTTTAACACTCTTACGTTCGCTCTCTACCAAAAATAAGTGTTGCATGAGTTGACATAATCCCACCTTGACCATGGACTAATGCCAGCTCAGCGTCATTTACTTGGCGCTCTACGGCTTGGTGTCGCAATTGCTGCACCGTTTCCGTAAGAGCAAACATTGACCCAGGGTGACCTGGATGACAATGGGATAACAATCCACCATGTGTATTCACCGGGATTTCACCACCGAGATCAATGGCCCCGCTTTCTACAAATGCACCACCATCTCCCTTCTCACAAAAGCCTAGATCCTCCAATTGCAAGATGACCATGGAAGTAAACGCATCATAGATTTGAGCAATATCCATATCTTTAGGTTGTAAACCAGCCATTTCAAATGCACGTCGTCCAGAATCTACGGCTGCAGAAGTTGTTAAGCTCGGTGCTTGCGAAATGTGTTCATGGTGATGGCCTTCTCCAGCGCCTAATAAGTAGACAGGCTGATGGGGGAAATCCTTTGCTCTCTTTGCAGATGTTAGTAAAATAGCTGATCCACCGTCAGAAACTAACGAACAATCTAACAAATGTAATGGGTCAGCAATCATCCGAGAATTAAGAACATCATCTATATTTATACGTTCACGCATTTGCGCCGTCGGATTAAGACATGCATGTTCACGAGCAGATACGGCTACTTTTGCAAGTTGTTCCGGGGTGGTTCCGTATTTTTTTATATGTGCCTGTGCAATCAGTCCGTAAAAAGCAGGTACGGTTGGTCCATAAGGGATTTCAAATTCAGGATGACCAGCAGAAGCTTGAAATGTCATGGCTTGATCTCGAGTTAAACCACTCTTTATACTGTCAGCCATCGTGATTAATACCGTCTCACACATACCCGTCACTATAGCCGACGCTGCATGATGGAGAATAGAAAATGTTGTTCCTCCACCATTAGCGACACTCATGCAATATTTCGGGGAAATTTTCAGGTATTCAGCTATTGTTTCAGCATGATACAAAATCGGTTCAACAAACGAATTACAAGTAATGATGCCATCAACCTCATCTTTTGTGACACCTGCATCGTTTAAACAACGAAGGGCTGCATCTACACAGAGCTGTGTTGCACTCATATGAGGCACTACCCCGACATCTGAATCTGCTGCCCCGACAATTGCTACTTTTCCACTTATCGATTCCATGTTTCTTTCCCCTCCATCCATGTAATCATTTCTATTTCCTAAGGAGAAAAGATCGTTTTACTACCCTCACCTCCTTTGCTTTTATAATAGAACCCTTATATCTATTTACATTCTAGTAATTATTTGAATGATCGATAAAGTTGGAAGCTCTCAACTAATCTAATCTAACGTTTGTTTGAATTTTAATTATACCAGTTAATATTCTGAAATTCAATAATTTTCAGATATTTACAGGCGTAATCAATCCATCTATTCATCAAGTACCTCTAAAAGCTCAGAACCTGCTTCAACTTCTTCTTCAAAGACTGCCCTCACTGGTTCTGTTGCTTTTTGCCACTCTTTTATCTCCTCTTCTGTTGGGTAGTAAATGTCAACCCCTTCATTTTCCAAGGTTGTGTACGCTGTTTTTGTGCGTTCTAATACCGTCTCCATCGCATATTCCTCTAACTCTTGGCCAGTTTGTAAAAGGATCGTTTGAAGGTCCTCTGGTAATGAATCAAACTTTTCCTGAGAGATGATAACAGGTGTTACTGTATTAAATAAAGGAACTAATGAAAATGACTTAACTGGTAACTTGGCATCATCAGCGAAAATAGGCGTCGTTAACAATCCATCAACGATCCCTTGTTGCAGTGCAGTTGTCACCTCAGATGCTGCAATTGTTACACTACTAGCCCCCATCGCACTCACAGTTTCTGGACCGATTAACCCACCAGGTGACCGAAGTCTTAACCCTTCAGCACTTTCCGGTCCAGTAACTAAATTATTGGCATCAGTTGTATAAACAGATCCAAACATGTCAACAAAACCAAGAGATAGTATCTTTAATCCTCTTTCCTCCATCATTTCAATTATTTTCCTACCGCCAGCTTCATTGTGATTAAACTCCATGCGGTTCTCCAAGAATACAGCTGGGTCTTGGGGGTCATATTCAAAGATAAACGGCAATTCATAAAAGTTCCATATTGGATCAAAACTGGCAAGTACCGGAGAAGCAATGTGAGTCATATCAATTTGACCTTGTAAAATGGAAGGAATTTCTTGATCAGAAGGCATTAACTGGCTATTAGGGTAAATTTCAAGAGATAACCGACCATCACTTCGTTCCTGAACTTCTTCATCAAACCACTCCATAAACGTATGCATAAATGATGAAGCTGGATAACCATGTGATAGTGTTAACACATAATTTTCTTGTTCAGAAGAAGTATTTGGCTGAGTGTTCTGTTCTTCTCCGCTTTGGGTAGACCCAGCAGAGTTGCTACAAGCTACTAAAACGATACAAAGCAAAAAGAAGATTATGTTATTTAATTTATTCAAAGTATTCCCTCCCATTTTTTATTTACTATTCCTGAAGCGTTTTTAGAAGCTCAGTACCTCTCTCAACTTCATTTTCAAAAACTGATTTTGCAGACATTGTTGCATCTTTCCATTCCTCTATCTCCTCTTTCGTTGGATAGTAGATTTCAACACCATCGTTTTCCAATGTTCTATACGCAGTTTTTGTACGCTCTAATACCATCTCCATCGCATAACCCTCTAGTTCTTGACCTGTTTTTACAAGAACCTCTTGAAGGTCCTCTGGTAATGATTCAAATTTTTCCTGTGAGATAACAAGAGGTGTTACACTATTAAATAGTGGCACTAGTGAAAATGACTTGACAGGTAACTTCGCATCATGAGCATAAATTGGTGTTGTTAATAATCCATCAACAATCCCTTGTTGTAATGCAGTTATCACTTCAGCACCTGCGATTGTAACACTACTAGCCCCCATCGCACTAACGGTTTCTGGACCGATTAATCCACCAGGAGAACGTAGCCTTAAACCTGCAGCACTGTTAGGACCTGTAACTAAATTGTTACTATCAGTTGTATAAACAGATCCAAACATATCAATAAAGCTCAGGGACAATACTTTTAATCCTCTTTCTTCCATTACCTCCCTAATTTTTCCGCCACCTTCATCACTGTTATTAAATTCCATTCGATTTTCTAAAAAAACAGCTGGATCTTGTGGGTCATAATCAAAGATAAACGGTAATTCATAAACATTCCATAATGAGTCAAAACTGGCCAATACTGGAGAGGTCGTATGGGTCATATCAATTTGACCCTGTAAAATCGCGGGAACTTCCTGGTCAGGAGGCATTAATTGTCCATTGGAATAGATTTCAAGAGATAACCGACCATCACTTCGTTCCTGAACTTCTTCATCAAACCACTCCATAAACGTATGCATAAATGATGATGTAGGATATCCATGAGAAAGGGTTAGCACATAGCTTTCTTGCTCAGAAGATTCGTTAGATGCTGGGCGCTTTTCGTCTCCATCTTGAGGAGACCCAGCAGGACTACCACATGCAACTAAAACAAGGCATAACAATAAGAAGCTTGTAAAATGATTTTTATTCAAAAAGTCTTCCCTCCTAAATTAATCGCCTAAATGAGGTAGCCTGTTGCTTGAAAATCAATATTGAGCTTCCAGCAGAACAAAGAAATAAAAATGCTCTGCTGGGCTTCTGCTTCTATATTTAGAAGCATTGTTTTCACTAATTGGTTCCGTTTGTATCCATTGGATTTGGCAAGCCGAATAAATCAACTGCATTTTTGTAAAAAATTTGATGTTTAAATTCTTTAGGGAACCTAGCAAAAGCTGCATGAGGTGCATCAAATTCCCAATGTGGGTAATCACTCGTAAAAACAAAATTATTTAAACCAACCATTTTCATAATATCTAATACGTGTTTCTCGTCTTCATGACTTTCTGGCTCAATCATTGGCTGCGTACCAAACCACATATGTTCTCTTACAACCTGACTTGGTGGACGTTTCACCCAAGGAACCTCCCTTTTTAAATTCCGCCAATGCGTATCCATCGTGTACATAACACTTGGTAACCATGCAAATCCACCTTCAACAAATAACATTCGTAGTTTAGTGAATTTTTCGAAAACCCCACCAAAAATAATACTTGAAATTTGAGCTTGATATGTTAACCCATTGTTTGTTTGAAATTCTGGATAGTAGTTTCCATAGTTCGGCCCTGGTCTAAACACCCCACCTGGGACAGACACATGAAATGTACAAACAAGCCCATGACGTACAGCAGCTTTCCATATCGGGTAATAACGATTATCACCCCAACCCCCATAAGGAGAATGAATGGATAGCCCAACTTGAGCCATCTGCGGGTGACTACCGACACGATCAATCTCACGTGCTGCCATTTCTGGATCTTGAGAGGCAATAACAACAGACCCACGCAAGCTAGAGTCTTTTGATAACCAGTGATCAATTTGCCAATCATTATAAGCGGATGCTATCGCTGTAGCCATTTCATGCTGAGGAGATGCAGACAGCATAAATGTAGAGTCAGGAAAAAGAATCGAATTTGCATAATTGTACCGATCTGCTACTTGCTCTCGATAAAAATCGAGTGAAGAACACCCTAGTCCGCCTTCTGGAGGGATGCTGTCCATACGGTGGCCCGCATTCGCTACAATGGCCATGGCTGGAATGTTTGGAAATACACCCTTCCATTTACAATCAGCTAAAAAATCTCTCCAATATTCACTTAGATATGGGTTAAGATCCTCATAACTTTTTGGGTTCGGATGAACATCACAGTCTATAACAGGAATTTTTTTTGATCGATTTACAACTTTTTGATCTTTTTTATTTACTAAGGTACTCATTATTCGTCTCCTTTCAATTTAGAGAAACTAAAATACAATTGTATATGCTTCCAAACCAATCAACTGAATGTTAAATTCACTTAAACTAATGAACACTCTTTTTATACCAAACTACTGATTGGTTGATTTTTACGCATACAAGACGACCTCATCGTTCTCAACTTTCACATCATACGTTTTGATCTTTGTATTCTCAGGGTCGTGCATCGAGCAACCATTTTCCACATCAAAACTCCAATGATGCCATGGACAATAAAGAAAACTACCAGGCTTTTCATAACAAACGTCCTTTACATCGTTTGCACGAGCTGCGCCTCTTAAAACACCTTTTCCTAATTCAGCACCTTGGTGAGGACAGAAGTTCCGCACTGCGTAAAATTGTTCATTTTCTTTTCGAACGACAACAACAGATAATCGTCTCACTTGAAATACTTTCGATTCACCCAATGGAATTTCGCTTTTTTTACATAATACATTCCTTTCCAAATTCCGAACCTCCTTTATTTAATATAGTGTGTTAACCATTCTCTCAACCGATTGTACAGCTTCGCACCTGCCCTAATTTATTGAAAATTCAGAATTTTAATGTCACACCTCCTTCGCAAAGTATAATTTTCATTCTTTAAACCAAACTTGAACAAATTACGTGATTGCTCTAAAATTCCCTGACTTCTCTCATCAGCGAATTAAACTTTTAATTAAAAGATATACAATTGAATTCTTCAAAAATTCGCCTCTACCAAATATTTGTTTTTTTAGTCTCACTACAAACATTACTCTAAAATTGATCCTCTACCCTCTAAACCTCAAGGGCGTCTCTAACCGACCATAGTTAACTATGTACAATACCCTTAAACTCTTAATTATATTAAAAGACTTACAATGAGTAAGGGCCATTGTACATCGCACTGTAAAACCTTACCTTTATAACAATGATGACAACCAATAAATGTTGACATCATTGACTACCAACATTCTACGTCTATCAAGTGATTTACTTCTCGTCGTTTTCAGGTGAACACAATAGAGCCTTATCCCATACACCTTGAAGAACAAAACCATTAAATTGACATGCGATATCCTCTAATGAATATTCATTATTCGGTGCATACCAACGCTGCATATAATTATAGACACCAAAAACAGCAAACGTCATAAGTTTAGGGTCAAGATCACTACGAAATTCTCCTTTTTCGATCCCTTCATTAATAATCGTACGGAATAAACGATCATATTCATCACCTAATGTTGCGATTTCCCCACCAAATTCAGACTTAAACCACTCAATAGATACCCAAACAAATAATTCACTTTGATAGCGCTCAAAACCATTTATATGATTTTTTAACGCCTGCTCTAATTTGGTTGATGGGCTATTTGATGAATGAACAATCTGCTTTAAATTTTCCGTCATTTCACTTAATGGTCGCTCAACTACTGCATATAGTAAGTCATCTTTTTTGTCAATATAATAGTAAAGGCTTCCTTTTAACATACCTACTTTGTTAGCGATATCTTCTAAAGTAGCTTCTTTATATCCTTTCTCTCGAAAAACTTCTGCCGCAGCATTCACAATCTTGGTATATTTCACACTCGATTTTTTTGTTGCCTTCTTTCGGTTAGATGTCTGTTTTTTCAATGAAAGCTCCCCCTAAAATGATAAGAAAAAATCAATAGGCATCATATGATGTGATTAACTAAAATACTGTAACCGCATTCATTTTGCTCATCACTATTAATTCAATTCTAAATATGAGCCTCACTTCATTTTAACATTATATCTTTTCACTAGACAAGATTGTTTGTCGAGGATATAAAAGAGCTTTAGTTTTTTTCATTATAAAGTTAAATTGCCAACTAGTGCCCTATTCATCTACTTCAGTCGGAACGAATCAACTAAAAAGAATGTATAGTATCAATTTTGGATCAGATCAGGTATTCTACCCATGTGCAGTAGAACTATTTTAGATTAATATTTTACGAAATAGTTAAAGTCTTATATCTTATCTATCTCTCTTTAATTACTTCATGTTGCTAAGTCCTGTTCTCTTGATACCCTTTGCTAGAATTACTCTTTTATAACATTTTACCGCCTTAAAATGGTTTATTTTTTCTCTATTTATTAACTAAAACGAACAACGGCCGTGCCAGGTGCAATAATCTCATCAGCTTCATTTTTTATATAGATTTCGATTTCTACTTCCCTTTTTGCGTAATCACAAGAAAGTACTTTTCCACCAGACCGAAGTGTTTCACCGATGAAAGCAGCCTTTCGGTTAGAATACTCAATCGTCATTAAATCTCCATCCTCTTCCAACCACTCAGTCACACACTGGTTGAGCCAATCTCCCAATAATGGACCAGCAATGACCAGACCTGGATAACCTTCTACTTCGGTCGTATAAGGATAGTCAAAGTGAATTCGGTGTGCGTTCCACAACGCCGAGTTATACAAAAATAATTGTACATTGTCAGGTTGGTATTGACGCTCTGGCAATAAGTCTCCAGGAGTAATACCATGTATTCGAGATGATCGATCTTGCTTTTTCTTTATGACCATAAACAACACACTCCTACATACTAAATACTCTTAAATTTTATAATTAAATAGTGACTGTACCTTTGATCATCCACAATTTTTATTTAATATCCTCGTTCATGTTTTGACTCTATTCCATCAGCGAAGGATCCTCGTTGTTTTTTCAGTAATGACCTTCTCTCCTTGTTCATTTACGACTTCCATTACTACTTCATAAAAAATAAGAGGGCCACTAGAACCAACTTTTTCATATATATCTGTTAGTGTACGGGTCGCTGTTAACCAATCACCAGGATAAATAGGCTTGTGGTAGTCAATCTTTAATCCACCAGCCATTGCTTTTTTTAAAGGAAATTCAGGTAATAGTATATCCTTCGATACGCCATCTGGCATTAATTGTTCTAACTCAACGACATCCCAAAACAAAGAAACGTGAAACATTGGAGGTGCTTCATCACCTCGAATATATTTCTTCTGGCGTTGTCCTGTAGCAATGGAGTACTTTTGTATATCTCGACGAGTAACTATTTCTTTTTTTGGTGGGGCTGAATGCCCAATATAACTTAGTATTTCTTCAGTTAATAGTTTACTCATACATTATTCCCCCTTAACTTAACGTATCGCTCCCTTAGCTTACGCTTAAGAATTTTACCAGTTGGAGCTTTTGGGACCCTTTCTACAAAATCAACTGACTTGGGCTTTTGATAGGATGCTAGGTGTTCTTTAGCTGTATTAATAATTTCCTGCTCTGTAGCTGTCCGACCAGGCTTAAGCACTACAACAGCTTTTACGACTTCACCCCATTCATCATCTGGCACACCAAAAACTGCAACCTCAAGTACTGAATCATGGTGATATATCGCATTCTCAACCTGAATACTATAAATATTTTCGCCTCCGGATATGATCATATCTTTTGCACGGTCAACAATGAAAATATACCCATCCTGATCCCAAGTTGCGATATCTCCTGTCCACATCCATCCGTCTCGAATCGTTTCGGCTGTAAGATCAGGACGGTTCCAATAACCAATCATATTCGCTTCAGATTTAACAATAATTTCTCCAGGAGTCTCGCCATCACGTGGAACAGGGATGCCTTGTTTATCAACGACTTGAATTGAGGTAATATGTCCCTCACGCCCACAGGAAGCTAAACGCTCAGGATGAATGCCATTAACCGCATTTAAGTGGTCTTCTTGCGTGAGAAAGGTCATACCCATTCCTTCAGTCTGACCGTATCCTTGGATGAGTGTACTTGGAAAGGACTCTAGAGCTTTCTTAACGACAGCCATCGACATCGGTCCTCCTCCATATTGAATATTTCGCAAACTACTTAAATCGTAGCTATCAAAGTTCTCAACAGCTAACATTCGATTAATCATCGTTGTAATACCAAGAAAGGCGGTTACACGTTCCTGTTGAATGACTTCAAGTGCCTGTTTTGCATCAAAGTTTACGAGGACAACGGGACAACCGTGAGCGATATAATTTATTGTCAACCCTATCGGGATATGAAACATCTGTCCGGTTAACATATAAACATCAGAAGGTACAATTCGTTCTGCAACTGTTTGATTCAACATCCCCATAAAAATAGACTTATGAGTGTGTAATGCCCCTTTCGACTCTCCCGAAGTCCCCCCAGTATAAAGAATAACCATAGGGTCATTATCTCCAACACTATTCGATTGAAGAGGTTCATATGTTGAAGCTTTTGCGATCAAGACTTCATATGACCCGTCACTATCTACGCCGTATTCAAGCCAATGATCCACCTCAGTCTTTTGTTGCAGCTCCAAACTATCCTTATAAAATTCTTCAGAAGTAATAAACACTGAAGGCTTTCCATCATTTATAATTCGGACAAGCTCTAGGATTCCACACCGCCAATTTAGTGGTTGAATAATTAATCCCGAGCGTGCACAAGCAAAATAAATTTCAAGATATTCAATAGAGTTCTTTGATAAAACAGCCACGCGATCCCCTTTTTCAAGACCAAGGTCTTCTATCAAACCATTTGCCAACCTACGTATACGATCATCAAGAGTGCCAAAACTGATACGGCGTTCATTTGGAATATCAATAATTGCCATTCGCTGTGGATCTAGCTTTGCATACTTTTCAGATATTCTACCAATGTTCAAAGAAGCTCTCCCCCTTGTAAAGCTGATTATCCAATAATATAAAACAAATAATTGTTTGAATAGATGGTTAATAAGCCGCTTCTAACAAACTAGTAATCTCCTCTCGCAAGTCCTCAGTTTGTAACACAAATGAATTCTCTTCCCCTTGGATATCTTTTAAAACGTTCGTGACTAGTGGCAGAAGCTGCTCTCTGGACACGTTAAAATCTCGTAAGCGATGTGGGATCTCTAGCTTTTCAATCAGATCTTTGATAAGTCCTGGTGCTATGGTTGCTTTATCCTTAACACTCATCTTTATATCTACTTTTCCTAATACCTCAGGGATTTGCGCCTGCTCGTTGTATGTCCGTGACAAAAGAAACTTCATCACATGTGGTAACATAATCGCTGACGTCATCCCATGTGGGATATTAAACCGTGCTCCTAATTGATGACCGATACTATGTGACAGCCCTAACTTGATATTCACGACTGAAAATAGAGAAAGCCATGCTCCAATTTGACATTCTAGTCGGGCCCTTAAATTCTCAGGCTCTGCTTTACTTTGCGGCAAATAATAATACAGCTTTTTTAATGCTTGTAACGCTAGACCTGTGTTAATCGGATTAGGCGTCGGTGAATAGAGGGTCTCTACCGCATGATCTACAGCACGAATACCTGTAGATATCCACAACCATTCTGGAGTTTCAACCGTAAACGCAGGATCTAGAAAGACAACTTTTGGGGTCATATTTAAATGAGAGAATTTATATTTTAAATGATCCTCACCATTCGTCACGCCAGCAATACTTGTAAACTCAGATGCAGACAATGTTGTCGGGATTGATATATGGGGTATATAATTCTTCATCGCTATCGATTTTGCACCTACATTATCTGAATACAAGTAAAGGCTCTCTTCTGTTTTCACATCATCAGCCAAGACAAATGAAAGTATTTTCGCTGCATCTATCGGACTTCCTCCACCACAACTAATAATTAAGTTGGGACTAAATTCTCGAATAGCATGAATATCTCTCATCAAGATATTTCCGGGAACATGTTGTTTAGAACACGTCTCAAATAACGCGATCCCACTAGATTGAAGGGACTCTTTCATGTTCTGATATGCTTTAGTACTTAAGATACTATTTGTTGTAACAAGTAAGATCCTTTCACCATGTAATCGCTGCACTTCTTGAAGCAATTGCTCGTTGACGATATTAACTCCATATGTGATCCGATCCACAGGAAGATATTGATAAATCATAAAAAACCCTCTTTCATAATGAAGTAAATTGAAGGAAATCTCCTTCTTTTTTCAAAGTGAACAGAAAATAAAATCGTTATCCACTCACAACAATGGCTTTTTATCCCTTTTTGTTATGAAAAAATCCCCTCATTTCATTTTGAGGAGATTCTCACACAAATTGGTGAAGGGGCTTAAGAAAAGAACAACCTTTCGACCAAAACATTGCATGACCTCTTATCTTTAAAAGCTCTCTTTAGTCCGTCATTAACACCGTAATTAACCTAATGACTGTTCCATTAACACAAGTTCTTCCGCTAATCGTTTGCTACGCTCGAGTACATCTTGATCAATAATTTCATTTTGTTTATTGAAATGATTACTATGTGCATACACATAGCTCGGTGGCACAAATGCTCTAAAATAACCCGCTATCGGCTTCAATTGATTTTCTATCACTAGATAATGCTGATACGTCCCACCTGTAGCAACAAATCCAATGACCTTTTTTCTAAACATTGAAACAGGCGCGAGATCAAATAAGTTCTTTAAGGCCCCTGTGAGTGAGGATTGAAAAATTGGTGTTCCGATAAGAAAACAATCGGCTGAATTCATAATATCCAGGACTTTTTTTGTATCTCCTTCATAAGTGTCCGGATCACGGCCATCACAAAATTGTACTTGATATTCCTTTAAATCAAGGAGTTCAACTTCCACCTCTGAATCTACCTTCTTAATATCCTCTAAAACATTTTCAACAAGCACACGTGTTTTACTCCCTACAATCGTACCTGAAATTCCAACAACCTTCATCATCTGATCCCCCCAAATTATTAATTAACTGATACATTTTTTTATTAAAAGGTAACATTAGCTCCTACTTCGTGGTTATGTAAGGACTGCAATGGCCGATGCAATCTCTAATATATGCATATCCTCCACTTTTTCTATAGTTTCGTTTGAATATTGATAGGAAAGCACCCCGACTCCCCTACCCGTTACATAGAGACAAAAGCGGGGCACAATCCTAATCTTCTTATTTCTATTAATCTAACTTAGGATTAATTCGTGATTCAGGTTTGTCTGACCATGGTTCTAACGCTGGAGTCATATAATGAATCTTTACTTTTCTTTCCGTAAGTCTCCATTTACCAGTACGGTTGCTTAATTTATCCCAGTACGTAGCAGCAATGACAAGTGGAACACCAACCGCGTTCGTTGCTGTCGCATCAACATCAGCGACGGCTGTGGCTGTGCCATTTTTAATATCAACATTAATCACTTCGTTCATCGCATAGTGATGTGTTTCAGGAAGACCCTCCCAGATCGCTTGTGTTTTCTCTAAAATCTCTTGTTTATTAGCACAATAACCCCAAGGATCTCCAATATCCCAGACAGCATCATCTTCCCACTGGTCCAAAAATAGACTTTCGTCTTTCTTATCAACTCCGTGATTATAATTGGCAATGACCTCTTTAATTTGCTCGCGTGCTTCTAATTCTAAAATTCTCTCTTCAAGCGAACGCCCATTTGACATCTTATTTCCCTCTCTTCACTGTAGGTTTCTTTCATCTATTTGTTCATATTTGATAATCTAACATAAACCTATTACTTACCAATTTTTTCATTAATCGCTTTAAAATATGGTAAAACCTCATCGGCATAGCGCTTCATTGCCTTCATAACCTTGCGATGCTCCATTCCGCCCATACGGAACCAGCATGATAAACTATTAACTCCCGCTTGCTCGACAATCTCTAATCGGTTAATGGCATCCTGTGCATCGGTTAATAATGCTACGCCCGTATCATTCAGTCCACGAACATCTAATGGGCCATCAAACTCTTTTGCTACTTCTGCAAAGCGCTCATACGTTTTTGGTGCTTGCATGCCTTTTGCCCCTGGAATTAAATCAAGGACACGGTTAAAATATACTTTCATATTTTCCTCTACATTTTTAACTGCTTGGTCTGTATCATCAGCAATATTCATTTGTAGATTCATATGAATATCCGGTGTAATGCCTTTTTGAATTAAACGATCTCTCGTGCGCTTTGTATAGTCGAGAACATCGTCCAAGACCATTAATGTCGGGGTGACCATGAATTCTCTTGCCTCTTTTTCTACCATTAAATCAAACGAGGCTGGACTAATCGCTGCATAATAGAATGGAATTCTTTCTTGAACAGGTTTTGGAACTAACGAGACATTATCTAATTGATAGAATTCCCCATCATAGCTAAACGTTTCATTATTCCATAGGCCTTGGATGATTTCGACATACTCCCAAAAACGTTCCCGTGTTTTTTCCATCGGAACCCCTAGCCCTTTTGCCTCTAACGGCTGATAACCACGGCCTGCTCCAAACTTTAAGCGCCCTTCACTGAGAATATCAACCATCGCATAGTCTTCTGCTATTCGCACCGGGTTATCGAAGTTTAAAATACTCACACCAATCCCAATATCCATCTTCTTGGTAATTTGTGAAATCGCTGCCGCTGCTACTTGGGGAGAAGCTAAACTTCCATATGAACTAAAGTGATGCTCTGCTAGCCACACACTTTCAAATCCTAGCTCTTCCCCATACTGGATTTGTTCAAGCATCTCACCATATGCTCTCTCATAGTTTCCATCATGACACTCATTTACGTAGAATAGTCCTGTTTTCATTTGATCATACACCCCTCTTAATATATTTAATTTACACCTAACCTGTAAGCGTTTACAAACAATCCATTTAACCTAACGTTTGTTTTATTTTATTGCCAATCATCCCCATTCATATAGAACCATACTTTCTCCATTTATTTAAAAGTAGGACGGAATATTTGATCTGATCAATGGGGAATATTCGTTCTAACTAACATTAACTTTTTAAATGACATCCGGGAAGGGGAAAGCGAAAATCCTAGCGTTATCACACTCGGGTTTTCGCATAGCGTTTATCGTGAAAAAATTTATATCATGTTCTAATTAAGAGAATGCTTTCTTTAACGTGTCACTAATTCTCTGTAATGCATCATGCGCGTCATCCATTAAAACAGGCATCCAGAAAAAACCATGAATTTGTCCATCATACCGTTTAACTTCAACTGGAACTCCGGCTTCTTGTAACCGTTTTGCATAATTTTCTCCCTCATCACGCAATACATCGTATTCTGCTGTAAACACTAAAGCCGGCGGTAATCCACTTAGATCTTTTGCACGGATTGGAGCTGCATACGGATGTACTTTCTCATCTTCTGTTGAAAAATATTGATCAGCAAACCAATGCATCGCAGAGGTTTCTAAGTAATACCCTTCTCCATTTTCTTCAAAAGATTTTGTATCAAAAGCAAAGTCTGTACCTGGATATAGCAAAATTTGATACGAAATCTTTGGCCCACCACGGTCTTTTGCCATCAATGGGACAACAGCAGCAAGGTTACCACCTGCACTATCGCCACTAACCGCAATTTTTTCAGGATCACCATTGAAGTTAGAGATGTTTTCTGCAACCCATTTCGTGGCAGCATAGCAATCTTCTACAGGAATTGGAAACTTGTTTTCAGGAGCAAGACGATAGTCTACAGAAACAACCAAACATTCGGTAGAATTTGCGAGCGAACGCATTAATGGGTCAACAACTTCTAGATCACCTAAAACCCATCCACCACCGTGGTAATAAACGAGAACTGGAAATGGTCCATTACCTTCTGGTGTATATAAACGAAGCCCAATTTCATCGCCATCCACTGGGATCTTAACATTCTCTACTTTGGCTACTTCTTGACGTTCACCGATTATATCAGCATAGAAACCAATTAGACCTTCACGATTTTCTTCAACAGACATATCTGGAATCCCTGGTCCATCAGCTGTAGCCGCATTAATTTGATCCACTAATTTTTTAACTTGAGGTTGTAATGCCATATTATTCTTCCCCCTTTAAGTTTTGTAACCGCTAACATTATTAATTATAAATCCCAATCTACGATAAAGCAAGTTAATTTTTATAATTTTCAAAATATTCTTTTAAAAATATTATCATTCAGAGGTGTAGGGTGTACTCAAAGCACCTTCACGTTCCAATCGTTACATAATAAGCAAGTGACCTAATTTATCAGATTTCGTTCTTAAATAGTTTTCATTTTCTTTATTGTGTGGCATCTGTAGAGGGATTCGACTCGTTACCTCTAGCCCATACCCCATTAAGCCTTTGAGTTTTCGAGGGTTATTTGTTAGCAACCTCATTTTCCCAACACCTAAATCACGAAGAATTTGGGCACCTATCCCATAATCACGTAGGTCTGGAGCAAACCCAAGGATCTCATTTGCTTCAACCGTATCATAACCTTCTTCTTGTAGCTTATATGTTTTCATTTTATTTAACAGTCCGATCCCTCGGCCTTCTTGCCTCATATACAGTAAAACCCCACTACCTTCTTCTTCTATTTGTTTTAATGCAGCATCTAGTTGTAAACCACAGTCACAACGAAGGGATCCAAATACGTCACCAGTTAGACACTCTGAATGGACGCGGACTAGAACTGGTTCAGTCGAATCAATATCCCCCTTTACAAAGGCAATGTGCTCTTTGCCATCAACATCATTGGAATAGACAATGGTTCGAAAGTTCCCGTACTTCATCGGGAGATTGATCGTCACTTCTTGAGTGACTAATTTTTCTTTGTGGTTACGATAATGAATCAAGTCCTTAATTGTAATCATTTTCAACTCATGTTCATTTGCCATTTTACACAAATCCTGTACACGAGCCATTGTTCCATCTTCTTTAATAATTTCACAAATCACACCAGCTGGTTGATACCCAGCTAAGCGTGCAAGGTCAACAGTTGCTTCCGTATGTCCAGCTCGTCTAAGGACCCCACCTTCCTTAGCCACTAATGGGAATATATGCCCTGGCTTTTTAAAATCAGCAGCCTTAGACTCTTCATTAAGCAGAGCGAGAATGGTATCCGAGCGATCGTATGCTGATATTCCAGTCGATGTCGTTTTATAATCAACACTAACAGTAAAAGCTGTACCATGGGGGTCTGTATTATGGTCAACCATTGGTAATAGCTCTAATTTAGATGCTAACTCCTCAGTAATTGGTGCACAGACCAAACCACGGCCATATTTAATGAGAAAATTAATCTTTTCCGGAGTTGCATGCTCAGCTAATAATACAAAGTCCCCTTCATTCTCACGGTCTTCATCATCACAGACAATAATAATTTTCCCTTGTTGCAAATCAGCTATTGCCTCTTCGATGGAGTCAAACATTCTAATCACTCCTCTTATCAACAGATTTCATACACGATATTGAAATTTCTTAGGAGACCTTTTACTTAACTAAGTAGCAACTGATGTACTGCTGTCTGTCCACACGATCTAAACACTTGATAAATAAAGGCAATCATACTGTCAACATTGCGTCTATGAATGAGACCATTTATGATTGCCTATCATCAATTATTCTGAAAGTGTGCCTCCATCAATATAAAAGGTTTGACCTGTAATATAATCGGCCGCCCCTGACGCTAAATATAATGCCGTTTGAGAAATATCTTTTGGTTCGCCTAATCTTCTAAAAGGGATGGCTTTTGTCGCTTTTTCAAGCCATTCTTTATTTTCACGTTCTTTTTTATTAATCTCGGTTGCAATTAACCCTGGTGCAATTGAGTTCACATGAATATTATATCGTGCCCATTCCGCAGCTAATGAACGTGTCATATGAATAACTGCTGCTTTCGTCGCCGTATACGGTGCGATACGTTTATATGGCTTCACACCACCTACAGATGAAATGTTAATAATTTTCCCTTGGTTTTGCTTAACCATGATCTTTGCTGCTTCCTGACAGCTAAAAAATAACCCTTTGATATTAACATTATTAATTAAATCCCATTCTTCTTCATTAACGTCTAATGCTGGTTTGGTTACATTTGCTCCTGCATTATTCACTAAAAGATCTACTCGACCAAATTCATCCATCGTTTTTTTAAATAGATTTTGAATATCAGCTAATTTGCCGACATCACATGCAACAGATAGCGCTTTTCTACCAAGGTCTCTAACCTCATGGGCAACCTTTTCACAGCTGGCCTTGTTGCGACTTGATATAACGATATCTGCTCCTCGAGAGGCAAAATCGCGAACCATTTCTGCACCTATTCCTCGACTGCCTCCTGTTACGACAACCACCTTACCTGAAAAATCATATAATTGTTCCATAGGTTTCCCTCCTAGGTCTTTGACAACGTTTCACCTATTTATTAATCATACCAATATATCTTTGTTTTTGTTTTTATACTCTTTTAAAATTCGCTTTGCTACGACCATACGATGAACTTCATCTGGACCATCGTAAATATGTGCGGCCCTACCTTCTCGATAGAATGCCTCTAATGGCGTATCTTTTGAATACCCTAGTGATCCATGAACTTGGATCGCCCGACTGATGATATCATTTAAGATTTTGGCACCATAAAATTTAATGAGAGCGATCTCTTTTCTAGCATCTAGACCTTGATCCATTTTCCAAGCAGCATGAAGGGTCATTAACCTTGAAGCTGACATCTCAGCGGCAGAATCAGCAATAAAGTTTTGGATCGATTGAAATTCAGCTAAAGGCTTCCCTCTCGTTTTTCTCTTTAGAGCATAATCAAGCATTAAATCAAAACTACGATTCATAACACCTAACCAGCGCATCGCATGTGTAATTCGTCCTGGCCCTAATCGCATTTGCGCTAATTTGAAGCCTTCTCCTACTTTACCTAGTATGCTTTCTTCTGGAATGCGGCAATTATCAAACTCAATTTCCCAATGTCCACCTTCACTAAAGTCACCCATCACTTCAATATCACGAATAAGATTAAAGCCTGGCGTTCCGATATCAACGAGAAACATTGATGCACGTTCATGTGGAGCCGCATCTGGGTTCGTTACCGCCATCACGATCGCAAAAGAAGATAGCCCAGCGTTACTGATAAACCATTTGCGGCCATTAATGACCCATTCGTTCCCTTCTTTAACAGCCGTTGTTTGTAGGCCGGTTGGATCTGCACCTGAGACATCACGTTCAGTCATCGCAAAACATGATCGAATCTCATCGTCAATTACAGGCTTTAAATATTTATCAATCTGCTCTTGAGTCCCGGCATTCAAGAGAATTTCCGTATTCCCTGTATCAGGAGCAGCTGTTCCAAAAACTCGTGGACCGATCGGACTACTTCCTAATTGTTCATTTAATAGCCCTAAGAAAACGTTACCTAAACCTAATCCGCCAATATGTTCAGGCAGGTGAGCTGCCCATAGATTTTGGTCTTTAACTTTTTGTTGTAAGGGCTTTAATATTTCATTCGGCAATCCCACGCCTGGGACGATATACTTTTCAGCAGGGTAAACATCCTCTTCCATGATCTTTTTTGCTTTTGCTAACAATTCTTCTTGTTCTACTGTTGGACTGAAATCGTACATATGTGTTCGCTCCTTTTATTTTTAAATTTATAGGTCCATATCGACTAGTAAACGATCTATAGATTCGTTTCTCTATGAAAAGAAAACAGGCCTCACTGATTGTTTAATTTTGTATTAATAGCCTTAAAGTATGGTAAAACTTCATCCGCATAGCGCTTCATCGCCTTCATAACCTTGCGGTGCTCCATTCCGCCCATACGGAACCAGCATGATAAACTATTAATTCCCGCTTGCTCGACACCTTCTAATCGTTCGATCGCATCTTGCGCATCTGTTAATAACGCGACACCAGAATCATTAAGTCCACGAACATCTAATGGGCCATCAAACTCTTTTGCTACTTCTGCAAAGCGCTCATACGTTTTTGGTGCTTGCATGCCTTTTGCCCCTGGAATTAAATCAAGGACGCGGTTAAAATAGACTTTCATATTTTCCTCTACATTTCTAACCGCTTGGTCTGTATCATCGGCAATATGCATTTGTAGATTCATATGAATATCTGGGGTAATTCCCTTTAGCATTAAGCGGTCTCTTGTACGCTTTGTATACTCAAGAACATCGTCCAAGACCATTAATGTCGGGGTGACCATGAATTCTCTGGCCTCTTTTTCAACCATTAAATCAAACGAGGCTGGACTAATCGCTGCATAATAAAATGGAATTCTTTCTTGAACAGGTTTTGGAACTAACGAGACATTATCTAATTGATAAAATTCCCCATCATAGCTAAACGTTTCATTATTCCATAGGCCTTGGATGATTTCGACATACTCCCAAAAACGTTCCCGTGTTTTTTCCATCGGAACCCCTAGCCCTTTCGCCTCTAACGGTTGATATCCGCGACCTGCTCCAAACTTTAAGCGCCCTTCACTGAGAATATCAACCATCGCATAGTCTTCTGCTATTCGCACCGGGTTATCGAAGTTTAAAATACTCACACCAATCCCAATATCCATCTTCTTTGTAATTTGTGAAATCGCTGCCGCTGCTACTTGGGGAGAAGCTAAACTTCCATATGAACTAAAGTGATGCTCTGCTAGCCACACACTTTCAAATCCTAGCTCTTCCCCATACTGGATTTGTTCAAGCATCTCACCATACGCTCGTTCATAGTTCCCATCATGACACTCATTTACATAGAAAAGTCCTGTTTTCATTTGATCATACACCCCTCTAATCTAAAATTTATATCGTCATTCTTAGTTGAAAGCGATTTCGCTACAAAAAATCTAACGTTTGTTTGAATTTATTATATCAATGGGTTCAGGTGAAATCAACTGTTTATTATGAATTTTCTAAAAATTTTGAATCAATGTGTGTCAAAAAGTATTCAATGGAGTGCCCCCTTTTGTTTTGGGGGCTCCATCCTGTTTACATGATCACTCACTCGGTTGCATATCCTTCTTTTTTAGTAGATATCTTTGAATTTTACCACTCGGTGTTTTTGGTAGATAGTCCGTAAACTCAATTTCTCTAGGATACTGGTGTTTAGATAATTTCGATTTTACATACTTACTCAACTCCTGTGCTAGTTCGTCTGAAGCTTGATATTCTGAGTTCAGAATGACATAAGCCTTAACAATTTCCCCTTTAGCAGGATCTGGTTTTCCAATAACCGCTGCTTCTTTCACAGCCACGTGTTCTAATAAACTACTTTCTACCTCGAACGGACCAATTCGATAGCCTGCGCTAGAAATGATGTCATCTGTACGTCCTTGAAACCAAAAATAGCCATCTTTATCTTTGTTAGCAAGGTCACCAGTCATAAACCACTTTCCTAATTTTTTGGCCTCTGTTTTCTTCGGATCCTGCCAGTACCCTAGGAAAAAGTGTGGAAAAGCAGTTGTATCAACAACAATTTGTCCTACTTCTCCATCCTCAACTTCATGACCGTTTTCATCAACGAGTGCAATTGTGAAGCCTGGTGTAGGTAAGCCCATCGATCCCGGTTTAACCTCCATGTCTGTGATATTAAAGTTATTCACAATCATACCTGTTTCAGTGGCACCATAATGGTCATAAATCTCTCTTCCAAAATTCTCTTTAAAAAATCGAACCACTTCAGCATTTAATGGTTCCCCTGCACTACTAAAGCGTTTAACATCAAATGTATACTGTTTTATAAGTTCTTCACCTTGTGAAAGCATCATTCGATAAGCAGTAGGTGCGTAGGCAAAGTTTGTAATCTTATAATCTTGTAACAATTGATAGACTTTTTTAACATCAAACCCACCTTTGTACGCAAGGATAGAAATCCCAAAACTTAATGGCGCTAGTGTACAATTGATTAATCCAAATGCCCAGCCAAGATCGGCACCGCCATATAACCGGTCTTCTTCTGGCTCTATCCCTATCGCATACCGCAAATATGGATATGAACTAATCAGGATTTTATGTGCCCATACCGCTCCTTTTGGCATACCCGTAGACCCAGATGTATACTGAATGACGCTAGGATCCATCACATCTGTCGGTTCTGTATCATGTTCTGGCGAAAATGACTGAACAAATTCCCAAAACGTTTGACCTTCACTAGTTAGACCGTCAGATAAAAGCAGCTGCGCTTCAACTTCCTGTCCTTTAATTTTGTCTGCTTGCTCCTTGTTTGTCACCAATAGTTTACATCCAGAGTCCTTCAGGCGATAAGTAATGGCTTCGGGACCAAACGCCGTAAATAATGGTACATAAACTGCACCGATTTTCCATGTAGCAATGACGGTTACAATAAGCTCCATCTCTTTGCCAAGTAGGCCCGCGACACGATCTCCTTTTTGAATGCCTAAACGTTTTAAAGCATTCGCCATTCGATTTGTTTGTTCTTTTAACAATTTGTACGTCCATGTTTGTTTATTCCCTTCTGCATCCTCCCAAAAAATAGCAATACGATTCGGATCATTTGCCCACCGATCACAACACTCGTGTCCCATGTTAAATTTTTCTTTTTGGTTCCAGTCAAATGTTTCAATAACTTTTTCCCACGAAAAATCTCTTGCTAATGTCTTATAATTCACTTACATGCACCTCACAAATAAATGATTGTTAATTAACGTCATAAGATCAATCAACCTTACTAGCAATAGTCACTAAATTAAATTCTGATTATTCGGGATTCTATAGAGGTCACTTAACTCCTTTAACAAACTTACTAAAGCAATCCACTTTATTAAAGGGCAATCCTTCAACCCTTACGGATTTTAAGCAAATATAGGGACGACTAATCAAGAAGGTTAGGTAAAAACAATGAAAGCTGTGGAAATAACGTAATGATCAACAACACGATCAAGAGTGCGATAAAAATTGGAATTAAATACTTAAACGTTTTTTCAAACGGAATACCAGCCATCCTGGAAGCGATAAACACATTTACACCCATTGGTGGTGTCAATAGACCTAATGTAAGGTTAATACAAACAATCACCCCAAAGTGGATCGGATCAACACCCAAGCTCGTGACAATTGGGAGCAATAATGGAACAAAAATCATGAGCGCAGCAATGGTCTCCATCACCATTCCAACAAGTAACAAGAACAAGTTGATAATAAGTAAAATAATAATCGGATTTGTCGATAGTCCACTTATGAGCCCTGCTAAATATTGTGGCACTTGTTCTAATGATAAGATGCGCCCGAAAAATGCTGCTGCTCCAATTAAAATGAGTACGCCACCACACACTGCAGATGTTTTCATAAAAATAGGGGGTACGTCTTTGAAAGCAATTTCTTTATGGATGAATAAACTCACTAGTAAACTATAGAACACAGCAATGACTGCAGCTTCAGTTGGAGTAAATATGCCTCCATAAATTCCACCTAGTACGATGATTGGAGCAAGTAATGCAAATTTAGCATCGTAAAGAGCCTTGACCAATTCATTAAGACTACTTTTTTCACCACCAACATACCCTTTTTTTCTACATATCAGATAATTGACGATAATTAGCGCCATACCGATCAGTAAACCTGGTAGAATCCCTGCAATAAATAGCCCACCTATGGAAACACCTGTAATCACACCATATAAAATAAATAAAATACTAGGTGGTATAATTGGCCCCATTGACCCAGCACTAGCTACGAGTGATGAGGCATACGCTTTCGAATATCCTTTGTTAATCATATAAGGGAGCATGATACCACCGATAGCGGCAACAGTAGCCGGCCCAGACCCTGAAATCGCAGCGAATATAAAGCTAGCGATCACAGTAATAATACCTAGTCCGCCGGTAAATGAGCCTACTAATTTCTCAGCAAATATGACTAATCGTTTGGCAATTCCTCCTTTACTCATAATCTCTCCGGCGAGAATAAATAATGGAATCGCAATCAATGGGAACGAATCACTAGCTCCAAAAGAAGCTGTTATAAACAGATTAAATGTTGTTAAATCATTGACAATCAAAACGATAAAACTTGATATACCTAAGGCGATGGCCACTGGCATATTCGTTGCAATCAACAGAAAGAAGATCACAAATAAGAATACTAGTGTTGACAACAATCACCTCACCCCTCAACTATATGTTCCGAGTTTTTTCGTTTGAATTCTTTATACCCCTGTTGCAACAAACGAACAGCCATAAGTGCGTACCCGATCGGTATTGCAATATAAATAATCCATAATGGCAGGTTCATCGCCGATGACGAATTCCCACTGCCACTCATCATCGAGAAACTATAATTGAATCCAATATAAGCAACAAAGAGTGAGAACAGGAACCATATTACATTCCCCGTCAATTCTAAATAGGGCCTTACCTTTTTCGGAAACATCATCTTCAAAGATTCGATCTTTATATGAGTTTTTTCTACAATCGCATAACTAGCACCTAGAAAAATAAACCAAATAAATAAATATCTTGCTAACTCACCGGCCCAACGGAATGAGTTATTAAATAGATAACGGGCGATCACTTCCAAGCCCATAACTAAAGTAATTGTTAATAACAAGAGAAAACAAGCATAGCCTTCAATTGGTATCTTCTTTTTGTCGTCCTCCATCGCTTGTTCACCCCTTTTCTATGAGAGTGATGTTGGGTGAAGTGATTAGAGAACAAAGCTCTAACCACTTCAGTAACCATCTACTGATTTAGCTCTTCTAGCGCTTGATTAAAGACATCCTCACCTACAACATCAATATTATTATCAATTGCTGGTTGGACTGCCTCTCTAAAGGTTTCAATTTGCTCTGGCGTTAGTTCATTTACTTCTACCCCTTCTTCCTTCATGTTTTCAAGAGCAGATTCTTCCTGCTCAATCGCTAATTCTCGTGCAAATTGAACCGTTTCATCGGCAGCTTCGAGGACAACTTCTTGTAAATCTGCTGGTAAGCTTTCAAAGAATTCATTGTTAATAATCAATAGATATGGGAAGAGCACATGTTCAGTGATCGATAGATATTTACTTACTTCATAAAATTGCGAATCATACATTAGTGGGATTGTTGTCGTTAAGCCATCAATAGTCCCTTGCTGCAATGACGTATATACTTCTGCAAATGTAATCGGCGTTGGATTCCCCCCCATCACTTCAATCGTATCCATTAATAAAGAAGCTTGTGGTGTACGAATACTAAGCCCATTCATATCTTCCGGTTCAGTAATCGAATGACTACTATTTAAAATAGATAAAAATCCGATATCGTAATAGCCCAAGATTCGTGTGCCAGTTGCTTCTAGAAATTCTTCTGAAAACTGTTCTCCAATCGGCCCTTCTGCTAATTCATATAACTGTTCTCTACTTTCAAATAAAAAGGGGACATCAAATAAATTGAATCCGTCTACACCACCTATTTGAGAAGCTACAAACGGCCCCATCCCGATTAACTGTGCTGTGCCGTCCATTAATTGTTGGAGGTTTTCTTCATCTGAGGAAGAAAGGGTTCCTCCTAAATAAATATCAACTTCAATTTGACCATTACTTTTTTCTTCTACTAAATCCTTAAACTCCATAAACGTCGTTGCAACAAAATTATCCTCGTTTACAACCGTAGGTAATTTAATTGTGTATGTTTCCTCACCTTCACTCGAGCCATTACCCTCGGTAGATCCAGAGGTATTATCGCTACACCCTGCCATGATCAGGAGTAAGGCACATAAAGACATTAACCAATATACATGTAATTTTTTGCTTCTCATTCTATAAACCCCCTTATCTGATTATCTTCATTGACACCATTTAAGTAAGCGCTATCATAAAACGTAATGCTGTACGAATTGATCATATAATCGCCTTTTACCTCCACCCCCCCTGCTTCATCCTCTTCTTTTTTAGTACGAACTAATCTTATATTGTATCTTTTTGACTAACTTCAAAGGCATGTGCCATTAAGTGTTTGACTCTAATATGAAATGTAGAAAAGCGTTCATCATTTGTTTGACCTTTTTTCCACCGATAATAAATTTGTTGAAGTACCACGGCTAGTTTAAAATACGTGAAAGCTAAGTAAAATTGGAGCGGTGGAATATCTCTCCCCGTTTTTAACGAGTATCTGTGTAAGAAATCTCTTCTTTTAATAAAGCCAGGCATGACCGTAACTGTCGGCAAACTCTCTTTAAGAACATCAGGGTCTCCTTCTTCTAACCAATATCCAAGTGCACCAGCCAAATCAAATAATGGATCTGCAATCGTTGCAATCTCCCAATCTAAAACAGCCTCAATGTTAGATAGATCCTTCGATAACAACATATTATTTAACTTATAATCATTGTGTATAACTGTTGCATCTGGTGACTCGGGTATGTTGTTAACAAACCAACTTGCTAACTGATCAACATAAGGAACATCGTCAGTTTTCGTGCGCTCATACCTTTTAATCCAACTATGAACCTGACGTTTTAAAAATCCCTCTGGGTGACCAAAGCTACTTAAGTCTACTTTTTTGTAATCAACTTGATGAAGTGAGGCTAACGCATCAACAGCTACATTTGAGATGCGTTTACATAATTCATCTGTAACCGTATAGCCTGGTGGAAATGTATCAGCTACGACTACCCCCTTTTTACGTTCCATGATATAAAAGGGGACACCAATAACTGACTCATCATCACAATAAATATAAGGCTTTGGAACCAATTGATAGGCTGGGTATAATCGTTTTAAAAACTCAGATTCCCTTTTCATATCATGTGCTTTTGGTGGTAATGGCCCTGCTGGGGGACGACGCATGACAGCCTCCCATTCACCACATTGAATTAAGTAGGTTAAATTCGATACCCCTGTCGGGAATTGCCTAACTTCTAACGTATCACTTGGCACCCCATTGAGATTCTCTTTTAAATAGTCTTTTAAAGCACTTTTATCAAAACCTTCCCCTTGGCGAACGTCGATCGTTTCCTTGTATTGTTCCATAAGTTCCACCACCTTGATATACTTAGATCGCTCGATTTATGATGTATAGATTGTAATTCTAACTCCCAACACAACCTATCACCCCTACGATATTATTCAAAATATTCAGAAACATAGAGGCGCAGTACACCTTCTTTTCCAATTACAGGTTTCCTATGTTATTAATTTGTTCAACCGAAAAACCTAGATCCTCTAATATTTCTCGATTGTGCTCTCCTAATTTTGGCGCATCAGCATACACATCTCCTGGTGTATCTGACAGTTTAATAGGGATGCCAAGTTGTTTAAGTTCATTTCCGCTTGATACACGAAACGACTTGATCATTTCTCTTTCTTTCACTTGAGGATTCCCTTCGATTTCATCAACATGTAAGACCGGTGTCACACATGTATCTAGATCTTCGAATATAGTCATCCATTCATCTAACGACCTCTTTTTCATCAATCCACTAATTTCTACCTTCATTTGCTCCTGCCTATCTTTAGGTGCCTCAAGATCATCGATTAAATCGGGTCTATCTAACCCTTCACAAAAACCCTTCCAAAATTTATGTTCTAAGGCGCCAACTGCAATATAGCGTTGATCTGCCGTTTCATACACTTGGTAACAAGCTTTCCCCCCTGACAATGTTAATTTTCCACGTTCAGGTCGTTTGTGATCAGCCAAATAGTTAGGCAAAACCGTTTGTAACCAGGATAATACCCCATCCATCATTGAAATATCAACAAACTGTCCCTTTCCATTATTTTTTTCTCTATTTACTATAGCAACGAGTATACCGATAGCCGCCATCAATGACCCACCACCAATGTCCGCGATTTGCGTCGCTGAAAGAGCGGGCTTTTGACCAGATTCCCCTTGTAACCCTAAAAGTCCAGCATAGCTTAAATAATTAATATCATGTCCTGGAAGTTGAGCATACGGTCCAGTTTGTCCGTAACCCGTTATCGCACAATAAATGAGTTTAGGATTGAGTTCTGATAGCGTATCATAACCTAAGCCTAGACGATCCATGACACCTGGTCTAAACGATTCGACTAGTACATCTGAAGTCTTCACTAACTCAAGAAACATCTCTTTTCCTTCTTGTGACTTTAAGTTGATACAAACACTCTTTTTATTGCGGTTTAACGACGAAAAAATTGCACTATCGGTTTCGACTTTTGGCTCTTCCCACCGAGAGTAATCGCCTACATTAGGCTCTTCCACTTTAATAACTTCCGCTCCAAAATCTGCAAAAAACATTGTGCAATAGGGCCCCGGTAACAAGCGTGATAAATCGAGCACCCTTATTCCATGCAATGGTTTAGACATCTTAACTCCCCCTTCGAAACGCAATTTCAAACAATTGTTTGTTTTAATGATACAAAAAACAACCGGTAATTGCAATACATTTTTAAATATTCTGATAATTATAATGACCGTTATTCAACAAAAAACCTTAGCCAATAAGGTGACCCCAAAAAGTTAAACTTTTTTCGGAGTAGAAATCCTACTCCGATTTTTTGTTTTCTCAAGAATCTTCACCACCGTGCTTAACAACCACCTTTTACAAGAACATCTAGCTGTCAAGAGAAGGAACGGAGTGGCTCTTGACAGCTAGATGTTCTTGTAAAACAATTAAGCAGGCACGGTGGAGAGAATCTCTTGTCGTGCTTCTCTAAACTGAATCGGACTCATCCAATGCAGCTTTTCCTTGATTCGTTTGTTATTGTAGTAGTCT